>JAUNBM010000041.1 GCA_030527115.1 Clostridia bacterium | reverse complement strand
GTTTCCTGGGTTCTCGGGGGCTTTGTCTTTTTCTAACTGTCAAAGTTGGGATTATTACATAGCATATTTTATCACACAGCGGAGGGATGTCAAGGATAATTGCAAAAAGTGTCGAAAAAGAACTCCCTCGCTAATCAGGGAGGGAGGCGGATGAAATAATTGAATTATCCCTTGCCGTTCAGCTCTGGCTTCCGGAGGGAGCGCTGTAAAACAGGGAGTTGGCCTCCTGCACGGCGCGGAGCCATTCGACAAATTCGGTCGAGGTGGGACGCAGTCCCTCGTTGAAATAGGTTACGAATTTGAGCGAATACAGATCGCAAACGGTATAGGCAAGCTGTACCGGATCGTAGAGGGTAAAGTAGCTCTCGCCCACATCGATAAGCTCGCCCTGACGAAGCACCAGCCTGTCAACGCCTATCAAAAACTCGCAGATGATATAGTAGCCGATGATGTTGGCGAGAAACTCCTGGTAGGTTGCGGAGTTCACCGTGCCTATGCGCGTGGGCGGCCGCGTTTGCTGAGGGGCGGGGCGCACACCGCCGACAGTACCTGCTCGAAGCAGTTGGGAAGGGGTTCTTTCTTCCATAATACCTCCTTTAGGTTGAGTAATATTCGGCGGTGGGGTCGTAGAAGCAATGCTGAACTATCTTGGTGGTCAAAACGCCCACCGTGGAGGGGAAGTAGGTTCTGCAAGCCGAGGAAAAGGGGTTGTAAAACCACAGCGCATTGCCAACGCCGTAGAGCTTGTTGCCGGCGAGCGCCCAATCCGCGATCTCATAATGGATAGCCTCGGGGCGCATATTGTAGATGTTTTGCGCGTTGTATCGCCCACCGAGCGTTTCCGAAACGCAGTCAAACTGGCCGCGCTGAAAAACGATGTTGCGGAGATTTCCGCCCTGGCTGATTCGCGCATATTCGCCCCCGCTCTGGCGGACGCGGTTGATAACGACGCTTGCCACGGCTCGCATACCGTTGTCGCCCTCGCCTCCGGCCTCGCACTGGATCAGTCTTGCCAGCAGTTCCCTGTCAGAATATGCCATACGACCTCCCTAAAACCGTCATACGACAGTATATGCCGCTTGACGGGGAGATGACACGGTTTTTTTAGCCGGCTTTTAAACAGCGATTCCCGCGCCCAAATTGGATGGAAAGAACGTGACGCAGGGGGATGAAACTGCCAACTTATCTAAACAAGTGCTGAAAAATTGCTGAAAATCTTGAAAAAATATGCAAAAATGTTGTAATAAGTTGTTGACAAGCCGAATAAATGTTGGTATAATCAACCCAATAAAGCCAACTCGTATTAACAACTATTATGTATGAGGGACGGAGGAGAAACGATGGAATGCGGAAAACCGCTGAATGCGGACATCGAGTTTTGCTCGACACAGCACGTTTTGGATGAGATTGAGGGAATGAATGTCAAGGGGGGAAGCCCGTTTGGAAGGGCGGCGGCATGGGCGTTCAAGCTTGCCGTCCTGCAGGAGGAGCTGAACAGCCCCGCGGCGCTGATGGAGCGGGTCGAGGAGATCTCTTGCAAGCTGACGGAACTCAAGCCCACGATGGGCACGATAGCCAATACCATCCATTTTGTTAAGCTCTGCTGTAAGAAGCATGAGGGCGAGCCGGTGGAGCGCGTCAAGGCGGAAATAGTCAAGCTCTGCGAGAGGATAATCGACAGCTCGTTCAAGGCGGTTCGGAAGCTCGGAGAATACGGCGGCGCGCTGATTCACGACGGCGACGTTGTGATGATGCACAGCTATTCCAGCTCGCTCATGAGTTGTTTTGAACACGCGGCTAAGAGCGGGACAAAGTTCAGCATGATCTGCACCGAATCGCGGCCGCTCCGCGAATCGCGGCTCGCGGTCAAGATGTTGCAAAGCTTCGGGGTTCCGGTAACCTATATAACCGATGCGTCGATATGGGAATTTATGCCCAAGGCGGATTTGGTAATAATGGGCGTGGACGCGCTCGCTTTCAACGGCGACGTTGCCAACAAGATGGGCGCGGCGCTGGTAACACAGCTCGCACAGCTCTGCAAGGTTCCGGTTTATGTAGCCAGCGAGATATACAAGCTCGATTACCGCACGCGCTTCGGCTATCGCATTCGGCTTGAGCGCAGGTGCAAGGAGGAGATGATTCTCCCTAACGACTTTGAGAGCCTGGAGGGAATCGACGTCTATAACCAGTTCTTCGATCTCACCCCGGCGGCTCAGGTTGCGGGCGTGATTACGCAGTACGGCATAATCAATCCGGCGTCCGTGCATTGCTGGTGGGAGCAATTTGAAAGGGAACTGCTCGGGGACTGAGCGGGTCTTGGAGGGCGAACGATGAAAAACGTGATGAAAAACGAGGCGCTTGCCATAGTCGGTTCGACCTATGACATTACGGGAATGGCAACGGGCGATGCGATACTGTACGACTCCAATCCGAGCAGGATATATGGAAGCTGCGGCGGGGCGGGCAGAAACGTGGCAGAGAACATGGCTCGAATGGGAATAGGTGTAGGGCTCATCTCCGCCTATGGAACCGACGCCTTTTCCAACGAGATGATAGAGGCGAATCTGAGCGCCGGCATGGATATCAGCCATTGTTATATTCGCGAGGGCGCGACGGCGTGTATGTATATCACGTTGCTGGACAAGCATGGTGAGCTTATGCTTGCGGCGGCGGATCTCAGCCTGACGGAGTCCATGGAACCGGAGTTTTTCGAGCGGGCGGCGGATTATATAAAAGGCTTTCCCCTGGTTTTCGTCGACACGAACAATACGGAACGCTCGCTTCAAAGGATAGCCGAGATTTCCAAAGGACGGATGTTCGCTGATACCGTCTCGATAAGCAAGGCGGCGCGGTTGCGGCCCATACTGAGCCGGATGGACACGATAAAAACGAATCGCGGCGAGCTGGAAGCGCTTTCGGGAATGAAGGCGGAGCGGTTGGAGGACATACGCAAGGCGGCGGAGTCGCTTTTGGAAAAGGGAGTTAAGCGGGTGTTCGTTACCATGGGGAAGGAGGGTAGCTGTTGCTGTACCGGAGCGGGGTTTTTTAAGCTTCGGGCGTTCCCGGCGGAAGTCAGGAGCGTGAGCGGTGCGGGAGACGCCTTTGCGGCGGCGGTCACCTATGGAACCCTGCGCGGCTTCACCGACGAGGAGATTCTGCTTTTAGGCACGGCGGCTTCGAGGATAGCGCTTTGCAGTCCCTATGCGGTGAACGGGGAGATGAGCGAAAGCAGGTTGCTTGCCGTTTACGGCGAGTTGAAAAAAATACAGAACAAGACGGAGAACGAGCTATGAAGATGAACGAATTTGCAGACATACATCCGGAGGTAAGGGAAGCGCTTGCGAGCGGAACGCCGGTGGTGGCGCTCGAATCGACGATTATTTCCCACGGGATGCCCTATCCCCAGAATTTAACGACCTCGCGCAACTGCGAGCGGCTTGTGCGGGAGCAGGGAGCGGTGCCGGCGACCACCGCCGTGATAAACGGGCGAATCAAGATAGGCGTTACGCCGGAGGACTTGAACATCCTCGCGGAGGCCAAGTCGGTGGCGAAGCTGAGCCGTCGGGATATGGCGGCTGTGATTGCAAACGGGGGCAACGGGGCTACGACGGTTGCCGCGGCGATGATGATGGCGGACATGGCCGGAATAAAGGTGTTTGCAACGGGCGGCATAGGCGGAGTTCACAGGGGCGTTGAGCATAGCTGGGACATCTCAGCCGATCTGCAGGAGCTGGCGTCCACCCCGGTATGCGTAGTCTGCGCCGGAGTTAAGAGCATTTTGGATATAGGCAAGACGCTCGAATATCTCGAAACCATGGGCGTTCCCGTGCTTGCCATGGGAAGCCGGAATTTCCCCGCCTTCTTTACTCGAAACAGCGGCTTCAAAGCCGATTATGCCGCGCACGAGGCCAAGGACGTTGCGCGGTTACTATTTGTTAAGGAGAAGCTGGGACTTCGCGGCGGAGTGCTCGTGGGCAATCCTATCGCAGAGGAATATGCTATGGACGAGGCCGTGATAGGCGAGGCGGTGAACAGGGCGGTTCAAGAGGCGGAAGAAAAGGGAATCCACGGCAAGGACAGCACCCCGTTTCTGCTTCAGCGCGTAGTCGAGCTGACCGGAGGCGACAGCCTCAAGAGCAATATGGAGCTGGTTTACAGCAACTGCAGGCTTGCCGCAAAGATTGCCGTCGAGCTTGCAAAGATGAAGGATTAGGACGGCGGCGCGGGACGGGGAAAGCGTAGTCTGAGCTTTCTTTACCGCGTCGGAAGATGCACCATCGGGGGACAAAAAACGCAAGGAGGAAAGGAAGATGGCGGGAACCAACAATGAGACGCTTCATGCGCAGGTGCGGCAGTACATTCTGGACAAGATCAGACAGGAGAGTTTAAAGCCCGGAGATATACTGCCCTCGGAAGCGGAGCTGGAGTCCCTGCTTTGCGCGAGCCGGACGACGATAAGGGCGGCGCTGATCGACCTTCAGCACGAGGGTTATATCATTCGGAAGCAGGGTAAGGGAACTTTTGTGGCGGACACCACCTATGAGGAACAGCTGACAAGGCTGAAGGGTTTTACGGAGGACGCGGAGGCGCGCGGCAAGAAGGTGACTTCGGTGGTAGTCTCCCTGGACACTATCCTTCCGGCCGAGGAGGTTGCAAGAAAACTACAGCTTGCGGACGGGGAACCGATTACCAAGCTGGTGCGGGTCAGATATGTTGACGGCGAGCCTACACAGCTTTCCACCTCCTATCTGTCGCCGCAGATATCGCGAAAGATAGATTTCTCGCGTGTGGACTTTTCCAAGGACTCGCTGTATCGCACGATCGAAGCGCTGGGCTTTCCGATCAGCGACGGCGACGAGGTGATGGAGCTGAGCTTTGCGGATACTTTACAGGCGGGGCTTTTACAGGTGGCGGAAGGGTTTCCGCTGTTCACGACCATCCGGCTTGTGATGGGCAAGAACGGAAGGCCCCTGGAGTATTCGGTATCATACACTCGCGGCGACAGGCACAGGGCGCATATTCATCTAAAGCGATGAAGCCCCTCCCGCTCCGTCTCCGTGAAAATTTGGGATATTGGAGGTCAAAAGCCTCTAAATCAATAAAAAAGGAGAAAAGGTTATGAAAAAGATCTTAGGATTGCTGCTGGTTGTGTTGATGCTTGCCTCGCTTGCGACGGCTTGCCAAACCGGTGACGGAACGGAGCAGGGAAGTGATGACGACGTATTTACCGTCGGATTCTCGGTAATCACGCTGAACATCGAGTATTATGCCGATATGAAGGACGCTTTTGAGCAGATTTGTACGGAAAAGGGCTGGGAGTTCATCGTTACCGAGTCGGGACAGGATGTTGAAGCTACGCTCAACGATTGCATGGATCTTCTCGAAAGAGGGATTGACGCGCTCGTTATAGCGAGCTGGTACGGAGACTCCATGGGCGAGGTGCTGGAGCTGGCGGACGATAAGGGAATCCCCGTATACTACATGAATACGGGCGGCCTCGACGATGCGGGATCGTGGGTAAGCCACGTTATTGCCGACGACGTGAACGTGGGCTATTTTGCCGGAGTTTGGACTGCCAAGCATTTCATTGAGCAGGAGAACAAAACCGAAGTCAACCTCATCTCGCTGACGACGGCGACCTCGGTTGGACGCAACCGTGTAGACGGCTATATCGACGGCCTTGAGGCGGGCGGTTTGACGGTTAATCTCTTGAACGAGTATCTCGGCTCGACCCGCGAGGATTATCTGGCCTCGATGGAGGATGCGTTGACCGCATACTCCAATATCGACCTCGTTTACGGAGTCAGCTCGGTCTGCCAGTTGGGAGCTTACGATGCGATAGCCGCCGCCCAGAGGACGGACGAGATCGTTATAGTGGGCTGGGACAACAGCGCCGAGGACAAGCAGATAATTGATTCCCGAATCAGCTATCTCGGAACCATCGAGGTCGATCCCGCTTACGAGATGGAGATCTGCCTGGAAAAGGTGGAAGCCTATGCCAACGGCGAGGATATCGAGCGGATATCCAATTACTACCCGAGCATATATACCGCCGACGGCTATGTAACGGCCGAGGAAGTGTTGAATTAGTTTCCGCAGGCGGCTGTCAGACAGGTTGCTTGCGGGAAGTTCGTCGGGCTTATGCCTGACGAACGTTCCTCCCCCGCGATCGTCCCCCGATCGCCATGGAAATCGGGCGCGCTGGTTAGCCCCGGCGCGTCCGGCATAACAAGTTTTTATTACGGAGCGCGGCAAATGAGCAGCAAGCAGGAAATTTTTCTCCGATTGGACGGAATAAGCAAGAGCTTTCCGGGGGTTAAGGCGTTGTCCGAGGTTTGCCTTACCGTCAAAAAGGGCGAGATACACGCCCTGGTGGGCGGAAACGGCGCAGGGAAATCAACGCTGATGAAAATCCTGTCGGGCGCTTATTTAAAGGACGCCGGAACCATCTTCGTCAACGAAAAGGAGACGGAGATAGGCTCTCCGCGCGTTGCGGAGGCGCTGGGCATATCAATTATCTATCAGGAGCTGAACCTGCTTTTGGGACTCACCGTGGCGGAGAACATCTATCTCGGCCGCCGCCCGAAAAACGCCCTGAAGATGATCGACTGGAAGCGCATGAATGCCGACGCAGGTGCGCTTTTGCAAAGGCTGGGGATAGATATAAACCCCAGGGCGAAGGTATCTACCCTGTCGATTGCCCAGCAACAGCTCGTGGAGATCGCCAAGGCGATGAGCATAGATGCGCGGCTTGTCATAATGGACGAGCCGACGTCCTCACTGACGACGAGGGAGATAGAGCTTCTGTTCGCGCTGATTCGGAGGCTGAAGGCGCAGGGCGCGTCGGTCATATTCATATCGCACCGCATGGACGAGATCTTTGAGATAGCGGATCGGGTTACGGTTATGCGGGACGGTTGCTACATAGGCGACTTTGATACGAAGGAGATATCCAGAAACGAGCTGATTTCCCTGATGATAGGCCGCGAAATGAAACAGCAGTTTCCGGCTCGAAACGTCCGGCTCGGGGAGGAACTGCTACGGGTCGAAGGGCTGAGCGACGGGAAAAAGATTCGCGATGTGAGCTTTTCGTTGAAGCGTGGCGAGGTTTTGGGCTTTGCGGGGCTGGTGGGAGCCGGGCGAACCGAAGTCATGCGACTGCTCTTTGGGGCGGATAAAAAGCACGGCGGCAAACTCTGGATCTCCGGGCGCGAGGTGCGGATAAAGCAGCCGGCGCAGGCGATAAAGAACCGTTTAGGCTTTGTAACCGAGGATCGCAAGAGCGAGGGCCTGGTGCTGACCATGCCGCTGAAGATGAACGTTTCGATGGTGGCAAAGCGCAAGGTAAAAAAACGGGGCTTTTTGAATATGCGGCTGGAGCGGGAGGTCGCAGAGGGCTATGTAAGGGAGCTGAGCATAGTAACGCCTTCGGTTAACCAAAAGGCCGTATTCCTGAGCGGAGGAAACCAGCAGAAGGTCGTGCTTGCCAAATGGTTGCTCTCGGATTCGGAGATAATGATACTCGACGAGCCGACGCGCGGCATCGACGTGGGCGCAAAGCGCGATATCTACGAGATAATCAATCGGCTGGCGGGCGAGGGCAGGGCGATAATCGTCGTTTCGTCCGAAACCGAGGAGCTGATGGGCGTCTGCGACAGGATCATAGTGATGTCGGAAGGCAGGATCACCGGGGAACTGACGAGGGGCGAATTTTCGCAAAAGAGAATTACAGAATACGCCGTGGGAGGCATCGAATGAAAAACGAAAGCTTGAACAACAAGGGCACGATGGCGGTGCTGAAACGGATTTGGGACAGCATGGGGGTGTGGATGATATGCATTCTGCTGTTTATAGCCCTTTCCTGCGCATCGGACACCTTTTTTAGCTCGACCAACCTGATAAACATAGTCAGACAGATAGCGGTTACGGGCATAGTCGCCCTCGGAGCCACCTATGTAGTGCTTGCCGGGGAGATAGACCTGAGCCAGGGCGGAATAGTCGCCTTTGTCGGCTGTGGGTGCGCCTATATGATTGTCGAGCTGGGGATGAATCCGGCGATAGCGATAGCTATATCCATCCTGTTCGGCGCCGTGTTCATGTCGCTTATAGGCGCGGTTATAGCTTATCTGCGGGTGCCCTCGTTCATCGCGACGCTCGGACTCACCTATGTTATGGACGGGGCGGTGCTTTTGCTGACCAACAGCCAGCCGATTCCCAATCTCCCCAGCGGGTTCACGGCGATTGCCCGAGGCTACATCGCCGGAGTTGTGCCTATTGCGGCGGTAATCTTACTGGTGGCTTTTATAATAGGCGCGCTTGCGCTGAGATACACCTCCTTCGGGCGGAATGTTGTAGCGGTGGGCGAAAACAAGCAGGCGGCAAAGCTTTCGGGAATCAATGTGGAGTTCATCAAGGTCGCATCCTTCGCGATAGCGGGAGCTTGCAGCGCGCTGGGCGGCATAGTGTTGGCGGCAAGGCTGGGTTCGGGGCAACCCTCCTCCGGTTCGGACGTTTCGCTCATGGCGCTTGCGGCGGTATTCGTCGGCGGGGCGAGCAAGGGCAGCGTAATGAATACGCTTGCGGGAACTTTGATAATCGGAATGATAAACAACGGACTCAACCAGATAGGCTTGGAGGCGGCGTGGAAGAGCATGGCGCTCGGCTTGATAATAATTGTTGCGGTCATCCTTGACGTTGCGCGTTCGCGCCGTCTGTCCAAATAGGAGGCCGAAGATGCTGAGCAGGGAAAGATACGAGGAACTTATAAGGCTCTCGATACAGGAGGCTCAGCTTGCGATGGAGCGGGGCGACGATCCGTTCGGCGGCGTTATTACGGATTCCGAGGGCAAAGTTATCGTTTCGGGCGGCAACCGGCAGAACAGCGAGAAAAATCCCACCGCCCATGCCGAGATGGTTTTGATAAGGGAGGCTTGCAAAAAGCTGGAGACCACCGACCTTAGCGGCTGTATCTCGGTTTGCAACGCCGAATCCTGTCCGATGTGCGCCTCCGCGCTCGTGCTTGCCGGCATAAGGGAATTTTACTTCGGCGTTCATATGGAGCCGTTTTGCAACCCCCATATCCGCATGAAGGACGTTTTAAAGGCGTCGCGGGGCGAGTTTACGCTCGTCGACGGGATACTTGAGGAGGAGTGCGCCGATGTGATGCGGCGCGGACGAGAGCTTCACGCCTTATCGGGAACTTTGCCTCTGTATGCCAGGGATAGTTAAAAGTTTGATTGAATGAGCCAAAGTCCTGCGGCAATCCGCCAAACCTCCTGCGGGTCGCCGCAATTTTTTTCGAAAAAAGCGGGTTGTCCCTTTTGGGACAGAATAATGAGCCGCCGCGAAGGATAGCCCTGATGCGACGGCTCGATAGATGGCTTATGCCGAGGGCGCAGCCCCGGCATTTCGGCATCTGTGGGGGATCCCCGCGCCGGTCTTTATCTCATCATGGAGCTCGATGAGCTGCTCATGTTGTTTTGCGCGTATGCAATCATACGCTTTACCATCTCGCCGCCGACGGAACCAGCTTCACGGGAGGTCAAGTCTCCGTTATAGCCCTGCTTCAAATCGACGTTCAGCGAAGATGCGACTTCGCTTTTGAGACTCTCCAGCTTCTCTTTGCTTTCGGGAATCAATGCGCCGTTACGTGCCATGGTGTATCTCCTTTCAGATCAAAAGTTAGTGTTAGTGCATGTTCTTCTCAGCATAAGCGATCATACGCTTCACCATCTCACCGCCGATAGAACCGGCTTCACGAGAGGTCAGATCGCCATTGTAGCCCTGCTTCAAATTGATATTCAAAGAAGAAGCAACTTCCGACTTAAAGCTGTCGAGCTTGGTCTTGGACTCGGGAACGAGTGCGCCATTACGTGCCATGTATTTCACCTCCTTTTTCGATGTAGTATTAATTTCTCCGAATTTTTCATCAATATGACAGGAAATTTTTGTATTGAGTCAAAAAAATTGACAAAGCCTTTGACATGATATAAAATGTTTTCGATGAAGAAGTCGTTTCAAAAGCTTACGATTGGGCTGATTGCCTGTGTTCTTCTGCTCTCCTTCGTTCCGCTTGCGCGGGCGCAGGGTGAAGCCGAGGAGCTTTCTTCGGCCTGCGTTTTTGAACCCGCCTATATAGAGGAGGACAGGGCGCGGCTCCTGGACTCCGACCATACGACAAGGTTTGTTCTGGGCGCGGACGGTACTTTTGCGGTCTCGTGGGATTCGGCTTTAGTGGCTCAGTTTTATTACGAGCTTTCCGGCCTACCGGAGAGCGGTTTTTCGATAGTTTTTTTTAATGCGGAGGGCGAACAGCTCAGTTCGGTCTACCATGAGCCCGACGAATACACCGGCTTGCTCACAGTCCCGTCGGGAGCGGTGAGCCTGAGGCTTGAGCCGGCTTCAACGACGGGGATATCCATGTTCCGCGCCTTCTCCGAAGGCGAGCTTCCGAGCGAGCTTTATGCGATAGACACCCGGTCTCAGCACCTCGACTTTTTGGCGGTAGTTGCACATTGCCGCGACGAACTCGAATTGGGCGCGGTTTTCCCCTGCCTTGGCGGACTGGTTGACGCTCAAGGGGGAGTTCTGTATATAACGGACGCGGAGCGGGGAGAAATTCAATCCTGCCTCGCCGCCAACAAGGCTCTCGGAGTCAGCCGCCAACCGATATTCTTGGGCTTTGCGGCTCGCGGGGGACTGACCTCGATAGATCAGGCGCGGCAATACTGGAACGAGCAGGAGCTTCTGCTGGAGCTTGTAAGAAAGCTTCGGAGGCTTCGTCCCTATGTTCTGATAATTCCCTCGCAAAGCGACGAAACGGACGCTCAGGACGCCTATGCCGCCCAACTTGCAATAGAGGCGGCTGAGCTGGCGGCGGATGTGAGCTTTGATAACGAGAGCTTGGACGCTTACGGGGTCTGGTCGGTTATGAAGGTATACGAGCATAATGCGGCAACCAACACCTTGACGCTGGATACGCAAACCGGCATTGCATCGCTCGACGGCATGACGGCGGCGCAGGTTGTCAATCTGGCGGCGGAGCGCTATGGCGCGGGGGTTGAGCCAAACTACGATGCGCTGGGCGGCTTTGCCCTCGTGTATTCTACCGTTGGCGAGGATACGAGCGGGTTCATGCTGGAAAATGTCGCCTCCTTTGAGCTTATTTCGGGTGAGGAGGAGACAAGTTACAGCGACGATTTTGCCTCGCCCATACCCGTGACCGAGCCGCCGTCCACGGCAGAGGGGCTTATCCTTTCCCAGGAGGAGGAGGATGAGGAGCAGGATTATTCGGTCTCCGAGGTTGAGCCGGTAGACAACAGCTCCGCCATATGGAACATGATGTTCCTTCCCATAGCCGGAGCCGGGATTTCGCTGTTGCTCTTCATATTCGGCTTCAAGTATATGCGCTTCAGCAAGGGTACGGTGATGGCGATTCTGCTTTGCCTGCTTCCGCTTATCTTCCTTGGCTGTTCGTATCTTGTAATAACCCGGCTTTTCGTTTAAGCCAACAAAAGGGAATTTCCGCCGCGTCTTAGATCTGTAGCGGCGATGGGAATAAAAGATTAAGCCTCCGAGCAACAGCTTGCGGAGGCTTTATACTTGAATCTTCGGTCTATCTCTCAAAGAAGGAGAGGGCGTAGGCTTTCAGCCCGGGGATAAGCGTCTTGATTTCCAGGCCGGAGGTATTGACGCAGAGATGATACAGATCCATCTTGCCCCACTTGCCGTCGGAAAACATATCGTGCAGGCGGGCGCGGTTGGCGTCGATCTGCCGGATGCGCTTTTTCAGCTCGGTGTCGGAAAAATGCTCCCCGTCCTTTTCGCGCATACGGCAACGCATAACCTTGGAGGGCATATCCGAGTATATAAAGAGGTTCAGGGGATCCAAATCGCGCAAAATGCTGTTGGAACAACGTCCTACGAATATGCAGTCGCCGGTTTGGGCAAGCTCGCGGATAATCCGCTGTTGTGCGACCAGGAGCGCGGAAGTATACTGCGGATAGGTCGCAAAGGTCGAAAAGGTGCGCCCGAAGGTCAGCGGGAACGGCGGGAGCAGGCCCGCTTCCAGCGAGAGGGAGGAAGCTTCCTTCTCCGTGCTTCTCTTATCGCAGATGGAGCTGATGATCTCCCGGTCATAGTAGCTAAAGCCCAGGGCGTCGGCAAGCCTTTTACCAATTTCGCGGCCTCCGCTTCCAAACTGCCGGCTGATGGTGATGATTTTAGTCATGGTTTTCTCCTCCTTTGGTTAATTTTCAAACGGGAAACGATAGTTTAGGCGCAGCTTGTCGCGTATCTGGATGAACTCAAGCTGAACCGCCTCGTTTATCGGAACGCCCTTGTCCTTGCGCTCCAGATAGGTCAGATATTCCTTCTCCCCCGCCGTATAGATGTGATCGTGGCCCGCCGCCTTCTTGGAGGCGCGCAACTCGCGGAGGATTTCCCCGCAGATATGGCGGAAGGTTTCAAGCCCCATGAAGGCTTCGGGATCAATAGCGATAAAGAAGTGACCCAAACGGTAGGGGCAACGGTTGCCGTCCGCGTCGATTCCCGAAAGTTGCTTTAAGAAACTGCCCGCTTGCAAGGCGGCGGAAAGAACCTCGACGACCGTCGCATAGCCATAGCCCTTATAGCCCCCCAGCTCCTCGCCGATTCCCCCGAGTGGCGCGAGGGCGGCGTGGCCGCTGATAAGATCCGCCAGAATCTGCTTGGAATCGGTCTCCGGCCTGCCATGCTCGTCTATGACCATGCCCGCCGGGGTGTCCAACCCGCTTCGGGCAAAATACTCTATCTTGCCGCGCTGAGTGATGGAGGTGGCGCAGTCGATGCAAAAGGGGAAGGGCTCGTCGGTGGGAAAGCCGAAGGTCAGCGGGTTGGTGCCGAGCATATTTTCAACGCCGAAGGTGGGAGCGATGGAGGGGCGGGCGTTGGTTCCGGTTATTCCGATAAGCCCCTGCTTCGTCGCCATGGTTGCCCAGTAGCCCGCGATGCCATAGTGAGTGGAGTTGCGAACGACGGTCATGCCCAGTCCGAATTTCTTCGCCTTTTCGATGGCCGCCAGCATCGCCTTGTTCGAGGCGACCATGCCCATTCCGTCATGCGCATCGGCAACCTGCGTCGTCGGCCCGTCCCGGAGTATCTCATAGTGGGTAACCGGATTTTGAATGCCCGCGTCTATCCGGTCGAGATATATGGGCTTAAAGCGGTTTACTCCGTGGCTTTCGATGCCTCTGCGGTCGCTCTCCATCAAAACATCGGCGCACAGGACTGCGTCCTCCTTTGGCACTCCATAGGCGATGAAAACATCGGTTAAGAAGTTGCCGAGCGTTTCAAAATCGAGATAGGGTCTCTGTTCCATAATATTCCTCCGGTTCAATCTATCTGCCAAAGCTTTGCGCGTTCAACGGCCTTTTCCCAGCCCTTCAGCCTGCTTTGACGTTCCAATTCACTCATGGCTGGCATAAAGATGCGTTCCGACTGCCAAAGCCGCGCAAGTTCGTTCAAATCCTTATAGAAGCCAACTCCCAGCCCCGCCAGCAACGCCGCGCCGAGCGCGGTGGATTCAACGCAACGGGGACGGTTGACCGGGAGATTCAAAAGATCGGCCTGAAACTGCATCATCAGATTGGATACGCTCGCGCCCCCGTCGACCTTTAGCGCGGAGAGGGGGAAGCGGCAATCCCGCTCCATCGTCCTTGCCAGCTCGCAAACCTGATAGGCTATGCCCTCCAGAACCGCGCGGCAAAGATGGGGGCGGCCGACGTCCCGCGTCAGTCCGAGGAGCGCGCCGCGGGCATACATATCCCAATGCGGAGCGCCGAGCCCGGTAAAGGCGGATACGAAATAGCAACCCTTTGTGTCGGGAACGCTTTCAGCCAGCTCGTCGATTTCATGGGAACTGGAGATGAGCTTCAGCTCGTCGCGCAGCCATTTGATACTGCTTCCGGCATTGAAGATACTGCCCTCAAGCGCATAATCAACCCTGCCGTCTATGCCCCAGGCTATCGTGGTTAAAAGCTCGTTTTCACTTCGGATAGCATCGCCGCCGGTATTCATCATCAGGAAACTGCCCGTTCCATAGGTGCATTTAGCTTGACCGGCATAGAAACAGGCCTGACCGAACAGGGCGGCCTGCTGATCCCCTGCCGCGCCCGAGATGGGCACGCCGTAGAGCGCCTCCAGCCCCTCGATGTTTCCGCCGACCGTGCCGTAGATTGCGGAGGAGGGAAGGGGCTTTGGCAGGATAGCGCGCGGGATGCTCAACCGCTTTAAGAGCAAATCGTCATAATCGAGGCGGCGTATATCGAAAAGCATCGTCCGTGAGGCGTTGGAATAATCGGTAAGATGCTCGCCGCAAAGCTTGTAGATCAAAAAGCTGTCGACGGTTCCGAACATAAGCTCGCCGATTTCGGCGCGGGCTTGGCCGTTTTCGATATTATCGAGGATGTATCTCAGCTTGGTTGCGGAAAAATAGGCGTCGATTCTAAGACCGGTGGTCTCTGCAACATGGGGAAGAAGGCCCTCGCGGATAAGCTCCTCGCAGAGTGGAGCGGTTCGGCGGCATTGCCACACGATAGCGGGATGCACCGCCCTGCCGGTTTTTCCGTCCCAAACCACCGTGGTTTCGCGCTGGTTGGCTATCCCTATCGCGATAACCTCGCCCGCTTTTACATCCGCGTCGATAAGCACGTCCACCATAGCCCGGTACTGCGACGTCCAAATATCGTCGGGGTCGTGTTCCACCCAGCCGGGCGCAGGGTAATGCTGAGTAAATTCATATTGGGACGAGGCGATTATCGAGCCTGCCGTATCGAACAACACGGCTCGTGAACTCGTCGTTCCCTGATCCAGCGAAAGAATAAAGCGGCGCACGGGAGACCTCCTTGCTTTGATAAAATATATTATAGCACAATGTGAAGTCAAAGAAAAGGATTTTTCGACCGTGAGCCGCAAGGGAGAGCTTGCTTGCAAAGGCAATTTGCAGGCTTCGCGGTTTATGGGTTTTCGCTCAAGGGAGGCGGGAGCGGATAAAAAATGAAAGCCGCCCTGCTCCTTTTGGGAGGGCAGGGCGGCGATTATCCGGCTTTAAATATTCATCAGGCGGGCTTTAAACAGCTCAAGAGTCCGTTATAGAGCCCCTCCCGACTTTTGCAAGCAAAACCCTGACAATGAGATGAAGAATCCCTAAATATGGG
>JAUNBM010000068.1 GCA_030527115.1 Clostridia bacterium | reverse complement strand
TTCACAGTTTACCACCACCTCTCCCCCTTGTCAATCCCTTTTTTGAAATTTTTTTTGGAAATTTTAGCGGCTTTTGCCGCCCCGTTTCAGCCAATTTTAAACCTGAAACGAGAATGTGCGCAGTATGTCGAAGCTCCGCTATTCTCCGCCCTGTTCCGGCTCGACCGACAGGCTGTAGCCCCAGCTCAATCCCTCGGGAACGTCGCGTTGCCAGCTCGACTGCTCGCGGTCTCCGCTGTGCCGGTTGAGCGTCCTCCCCATGAAAACAATCGCCGTCGATATTCCCCCGTCAAGATTATATGCGTAAGTACAGCCCTGCTGTAAAAACAGCTCCGCAAAATCTTTGAGCGGCAAACCCACGCTGTAATCATCCTGCCGTCCGTCCACAACGATAGCCACAAAATGCCCGGCTTCAATCATCCCCAAGCCGCACCTCGGATTGCGGTTGGTTCCCCGGCTGAGCTTCGCCGGTTCGCCGTCATATACGAGCGTCGGCCCGAACGAGAAGCTTTCCTGAACTCCCGCGTCTATCATCGCGCCGCGAGATATCTCCCCATGGCGATAGATGCTCAAGGTCAGATCGTCGTTTAGCACCATCGCATCCTCCCGACCCGTAGTGTAAAACGAGTATCCGTCCCTTATCAGGATGCCCTTCTTCTCCGGTTCGGCATTGATAAGGTTATCGCCGGTTATCCACAGAACGGCGCGATACCGCCGCGCCATCTCCTCCGGCGTACTGCAATCCACCCCATTATGATACTGCGAGGCGAACGCGGCGCGGAAGCTGTTGTAGTTGCGCTGATATATGTGCGCAACGAAATAGGTCAGCGGAAGCTCCTTCCCTCCCTGCTCCACCGTTGTGGATATTCGCTCGACCTCCACCGCCAGATCCGCGTTGCGATAGCTCCACCTTCCGTTTTCATCGTCAATTATGATTTCCTCCCCCGCTTCGCCCACATAATAAGGAAGCTCATACTCCACAACCTCCGGTTGTTCCGTAGGTGTTGGCGTGGCGGTAAACGTTGGCTCCGCCGTCGGGACGGAGGTGGGCGACGGCGTTGGCGCGGCGGGACTCTCGGTGGGCGGCTGAAGCTCCGCAGTCGGAGACGGAACTACGCTCTCGCCTTCAAACCAGCCGCTATACAGCGCAAAGCACAGCAGGCCCGCCAAAGCAATCAGCACCGCCCCAAATATGAGCCGCGTCCTCAGCCTGAGCCGCTTTATCAGCAGCAGCGCAACCGCCGCAACCGCCGCGATTATCAGCGGCAAAATTGGAAAAGCCTCGCCCTCGTCCCGTTGGGTTTTGCCGTCCGTCCCCGCGCTCGACGCCGAAGCCGTTTCCGCGGGGCTTGCTTCTAAAATCTGTATGCTCGGCGCGGTCGAAGTCGCAAGCTCCGTCTCCGCGACCTGAGCGGTGGGTTCCTCCGTAATTATCGGCGTAATTTCCGGAGTCGGAGTAGCGAGCTTCGCGGTCAGCTCCGCATCGCCGCTAAGCCTCGTCAGCCCCAGCGTTGAAGAAAGCTCAATCCTGAACACCCTGCGGCTGTCCATAAGCTCATACGCCTGCTTCGCCGCCTCCACATAGGCTTCGCAATTCAGCTTCGTCCCGTTCTCGTCCGCGACATACAGCGTAACCTCCGCTCCCTCCGCCAAAACAGCGTCGAGCTGTTCTTTTAAAAACACGGCGCGCATATCCTCCGTCGAACCGGACGCTATCACGATTTCGGGCTCCAGCTCCGTAAAAAGGCTCTGTATCCTCTCCTTTGTTTTTGCTACGCCCCAGTTCTTCTCGATATCGCTCAGCTCGTTATACTCATTGTCGGTGAAGTTTAAAAAGATCGGCTCGCTTCGAATGCCCAAGCTCCAAAGCGCTTCCTGCAAATCCCGTCGCGCATCCCTGCGTTGCGCGTTTACGCATACCACCGCAACCTCCCCGTCGTATTGATCCTCAAGTAACGGAAGCAACGCGGAAAAATCCTCAAACAGCGCCTCGGGCGAGTGCAGGAGCAACACGATGTCGGCCTTGCTGTCCGCCGCCTCGTCATAGTGAATCAGCGTGTCCAAAAGCTCCCCGCGATATACCCTCAGCGTACTCACCGCGCCCGCGGTCACCCGGAAGCTTACCTCCCGGCACCCTTCCGAGAGCCTGTACGTCTGCAAATGCTTTTCGGGCGACAAATCTTCTCGGCTCAGCTCGTTATCCTCGCCGTCCCTCTGCGTTATCCGCACCCTCTCCGGCAGGGTGTACCATTCTATATACAGCCAGTCCGCGCCCTCTTCGGGCAACAGGATCTCAACGCTTTCCGTATCGCGAACCGTCAGGCGCGACAGCACGTTATCATCGGTTAAATTCTCCGCACGATCGCTATCGGAGGGCATCCGGTATTCGCAGTCGGCGGAGACCTCCCCCGCCTCGTCGGCAACTCCCCATGCTCCCCAAAACGCCGCAATCAGCGCCACGATTAAAACCAAGATGACTGCCCTCTTTTTCACCGGTCGACTCCCTCAAAAAATCTTTCTCTCAGTATAAGGCATTTTTCGCACAAAATCCATAGCTTTCTTAACTTTATCAGCGATACTTTCGTATTCGCCTCACAGCCATCCGGCGGTTGAAAAACTTGCGATTATATGGTATGA
>JAUNBM010000040.1 GCA_030527115.1 Clostridia bacterium | reverse complement strand
TACGTGGGGCTTCGTCCTCTCAAATTTTGCCTTCGCCATTTCTGTTCTCCTTAAATATTTATATTTTCTTTTTCTTCCGAAACATCTTAACACCTGCAACTATAAATTGCAAGCATTTTTAGGTCTATCAGAACAGATAGTTATATCTGCCCAATATTTCTTCCGCAATACTCGCCGGAACCTCCTGATAACGCGCAAACTGCATCGTAAAGGTGCCCCGTCCCTGGGTTTTGCTTCTAAGCTCAGTCGCATATCCAAACATCTGGGACAGCGGACAGGACGCCGATATCACAGTATTTGCGGCACGGGTTTCCATTCCGCTGATGTTGCCACGCCTTGAGTTAAGATTGCCCATGATATCGCCGAGGTATTCCTCAGGCACTACCACTTCGACGTTCATAAACGGCTCCAAAAGTTTGCAATCGCCCTTTTGTATGCCCTCCTTGACCGCCAAAGAACCGGCAATCTGAAACGCCAGCTCGCTCGAATCCACCTCATGATAGGAACCGTCGAGCAACACCGCCTCGAGATCCACAAGCTCGTAGCCGCCGAGCGGCCCGCTTTGCAGAGCCTCCCGAATCCCCTTGTCCACCGCGGGGATGAACTCCTTGGGAATCACTCCGCCGACAATCTTGTTGGTGAACAGATAGCCCTCGCCGGGATTTCTCGGCACGAACTGAACCACGCAATGTCCAAACTGGCCGTGTCCGCCGGTCTGGCGAACGTAGCGGCCCTCCGCCTTAACGGGCTTTATCAGCGATTCCTTGTAGGCAACCTGCGGCTTGCCGACGCTTGCCTCGACTCTGAACTCACGAATGAGCCGGTCGACGATTATCTCAAGATGCAACTCGCCCATTCCGGCAATTATAGTCTGCCCGGTTTCCTGGTTGACATAGGTGCGGAAGGTGGGATCCTCCTCGGCAAGCTTTTGCAATGCCTGCGCCATCCGCTCCTGTCCCGCCTTAGTCTTGGGCTCTATCGCGACCTGAATGACGGGATCGGGAAAGTCCATGCGCTCCAAAAGGAGTTGGCGGTTTTCAACGCAGAGCGTGTCCCCGGTCGTCGTGTCCTTCAAACCGACCAGCGCGGCGATATCTCCGGCGTGAATCTCCTCAACCTCCGTCCTCGAATCGGCGTGCATGAGCAAAATCCTGCCCACGCGCTCCCGCTTCTGCTTGGCGGCATTATACACATAGCTTCCGGATTTCAGCGTGCCGCTGTATACCCGGATGAACGCCAGCTTGCCAACGAAGGAGTCCGCGACTATCTTGAACGCCAGCGCCGCAAACGGGGCTGAATCGTTCGGCTCGGCAATGACCTCGCCCTCGCCGTATCTGTCGGTACCCTTTGCCGGAGGAATATCCAGCGGGGAGGGCAGGTAATCGACTATCGCATTTATCAGCGGCTGAACGCCCTTGTTTCTATACGAAGTTCCGCAGGTTACGGGAACTATCGCGCCCTTGATCGTAGCCTTGCGAATACAGGCCTTCAGCTCCTCCTCCGTTGGAGGTTCGCCCTCGAAGTATCGTTCGAGAACCGCATCGTCCTGCTCCAAAACCGCGTCGATCAGAATTTCACGAAGCTCATTGGCCTTCTTTATAAGCGCGTCCGGAATCTCCTCCTCGCTTATATCGGTGCCGTCGTCATTATAGTAGACCTCGGCCTTCATAGTCACCAGATCGACAATGCCGCGAAAGTCCGCTTCGCTCCCTATCGGAAGCTGGATGGCTATCGGATTGGCTTTCAAGCGCGTCCGCATCATGTGCATCACATTAAAAAAGTCCGCTCCGGTGATATCCATCTTGTTGACATACGCGATGCAGGGCACTCCGTATTTCATCGCCTGATGCCAAACCGTCTCCGACTGAGGTTCTACCCCGCCCTTGGCACAAAAAACCGCGACAGCGCCATCAAGCACCCTCAGCGAACGCTCCACCTCAACGGTGAAATCGACGTGTCCGGGGGTGTCGATGATGTTTATTCGGTGACCGTTCCAGTACGCGGTGGTCGCGGCGGAGGTGATCGTTATTCCGCGCTCACGCTCCTGCTCCATGTAATCCATGGTCGCCGCGCCTTCGTGTACCTCGCCGACCTTGTGAATCCTGCCCGAATAGAACAGAATCCGCTCCGTCGTCGTAGTCTTGCCGGCATCAATATGAGCCATGATGCCTATGTTCCTGGTGCGTTCCAGGGCGGTGTCTCTCATTATCTTATATCTTACCAGCGATAGTGGGCAAACGCCTTGTTCGCCTCAGCCATCTTATGCGTATCGTCCTTCTTCTTGACCGCGTTACCGCCGTTGTTGCAAGCGTCAAGAATCTCTCCCGCCAAACGTTCGCGCATGGTGCGCTCGCCGCGCTTTCTGGCAAAGGAAACCAGCCAGCGCAGTCCCAGCGTCTGACGGCGCTCGGGCCTGATCTCTATCGGAACCTGATAGGTCGAGCCGCCGACTCTGCGAGCCTTAACTTCGAGAACGGGCATGATGTTGTTCATCGCCTGCTCAAAAACCTCCAGCGCATCGCGGCCGGTCTTTTCGGTTATCATCTCAAACGCATCGTAAACCGCCTTCTGGGCGACTCCGCGCTTGCCGTCAAGCATTATCTGATTGATCAGCTTGGTTACTACCACGCTCTTGTAGATGGGATCTGCAAGAACCTCTCTCTTAGGTATAAATCCTCTTCTCGGCATATTGCTTCCCTCCCTTATTTCTTCGGGCGCTTTGCGCCGTAGAGCGAGCGGCTCTGATGGCGGTTCGCCACGCCGGCGGTATCCAAAGCTCCGCGAATGATGTGGTAACGGACGCCCGGCAGATCCTTAACACGGCCGCCCCTTATCAGAACGACGGAGTGCTCCTGCAGATTGTGTCCGATCCCGGGAATGTATGCAGTACCCTCAAGACCGTCGGTCAGTCGGATACGAGCTATCTTGCGCAGTGCGGAATTCGGCTTTTTGGGCGTCATAGTACGCACAGCAGTGCAGACGCCGCGACGCTGCGGACACTGCTTTAAAATCGGGGCGGTGGACTTGTATTGAACCTGTTCCCTGCCCTTGCGAACCAATTGGTTAATGGTCGGCATCTTTGTGTTTTCCTCCTAAAATCTCTGTAAATCTATTCTATATTTCAATCCCTCTGCAACCCTTGTAGAGGATATTGTCCCAAAGCCTGCAAAAATGTAGTTTAACAGTTTTCATCCTCGTTGTCAAGCATGAAATACGCCGCTTTTGGCGCGGTTCCCAGCCCGTTGCTTATCATCTTGCGCGAGAATACAACCTTTCCCTTCTTTGCCTCAAGCAGGGGAAACCAGCCGCGCTCCTCCATCTTCTTTATGAAAGGATGGCTCGTGATATCGACCGTCATCGACTCGCCCCACCGCTTTTTTAGCACGCCCTGCAACACCTTGCCCAATATGAAGCCCAACAGGAGCGAGCCTGCGACGATAATCAGCGGCAATGCCAGCCCCAGCGAAGTGGAGTTTAAGCTCCGCCTCTGCGTATCGCTTATAACGAAGCAAAGGGCTATCGCCGTGAGCGCGACGGTGCTGACTATCGGCATATAGTCCAGCGCGAGCAATCTTCTGCGGCATTTTTTGCATACCGCGAACTGCAGGGGCGCTATAAAGCCGAACTTGCCGCCGCCAAAGAGCCAACCCTTGCGATGCAGGCGCTTCGGCTCGGGGTGCGCCATATCGAAGATGGCATAGCCCGCCTTCTTGCCCTTGACTTCGCCCGTGCAAAGCTTGCACTCGTCGGTTTCAAAGAGCGAATACAGCCCCTCCTCGGGAACGAGCGAGCGAAAAAGCTTGACGTCCTCGATGAGTTCGCTGTTGTCGCTCTTGCTCGTATTCAGCGGGCAGCGTTCGCAACTTCCCATGTGCAGGACGGCACAGGTTTCGGTGCCGCTCAGCTTGCATTCGTAAGTCTCCTTCATCCTATCTCCTTATCTCGGCTTCGCCGGGTCGTGATCCTATATATCGGAGCCTTCGTATTGGGCTTTTGAATCCCAGACCTCAACGCGCTTGTAGCGCTTCAGCCCAGTTCCCGCCGGAATCAGCTTGCCGATAATGACGTTTTCCTTGAGTCCCACCAGCGGGTCGATCTTTCCCTTGATCGCGGCTTCGGTAAGAACCCTTGTCGTCTCCTGGAAGGACGCCGCGGACAGGAAGGAATCCGTTGCGAGCGAGGCCTTGGTGATTCCCAAAAGCTTGCGCTTCGCTATCGCGGGACGCGCCTCCTCGTTTTCTCCGACTACGCGCTCGTTCTCCTCCTCGAAGCGGAAGATGTCGCACAGCTCGCCCGGAAGCAGATTGGTATCGCCCGCGTTCTCGACCTGCACCTTGCGCAACATCTGGCGGATGATTACCTCGATATGCTTGTCGGAAATTTCAACGCCCTGCAGACGGTAGACCGACTGAACCTCTTTCAAGAGGTAGGCCTGAACGCCCTTGACGCCCTTAATCTTCAGGATGTCGTTCGGGTTCACCGAACCTTCGGTCAGCTCGTCGCCCGCTTCAACCACATCGCCTTCCTTGACCTTGAGCTTGTAGCCGTAGGGGATCAGATAGCTTTCCGTTTCACCGTCCGCATTGGTAACGATGGCATGGCGGTTATCGTCGTCGATATGCACGGTGCCCGATATCTCGGATATCGTGGCAAGTCCCTTGGGCTTTCTTGCCTCAAACAGCTCCTCGACGCGCGGCAAGCCCTGCGTGATATCCTCGGTGGACGCAACGCCGCCCGTATGGAAGGTACGCATCGTCAGCTGCGTTCCGGGTTCGCCTATGGCTTGCGCGGCGATGATTCCGACCGCCTCGCCTATATCCACATGGCCGCCGGTCGCCAAATTGGCTCCGTAACACTTTGCGCAAACGCCATGCTCGCAACGGCAGGTGAATACCGAACGGCAAAGCACCTCCTTGATTCCCGCCTGCTCTATCGCATCCGCCTGCTCATAGCTTATCATCGTATCGGCAGGCACTATGACCTCGCCTGTTTGCGGATTAACGACGTCGTCGATCACATAACGTCCCACGATACGGGATTTAAGCGGCTCAATCAGCTTGTTATCCTCGCGAATCTCGCTCAAAATCATTCCCTTCGGCGTATCTCCGCGCTCGGCAAAGCAGTCCTCCTCGCGCACGATAACATCCTGCGCAACATCCACCAGACGGCGGGTCAGATAGCCGGAGTCCGCAGTACGCAGAGCCGTATCCGCCAGTCCCTTTCTGGCGCCGTGCGAGGAAATGAAGAATTCGAGAACCGAAAGTCCCTCACGGAAGTTTGCCCGTATAGGAACCTCGATTATCTGTCCGCTCGGATCGGCCATGAGTCCGCGCATACCCGCAAGCTGACGAATCTGAGCGCGGCTTCCGCGCGCGCCGGAGTTCGCCATCATGAAGATGGGATTGAACGGGTCGAGCGAATCCATCAGCGCGGTGGCAACCTCGTTGGTCGTGCGCTCCCAGACCGCTATAACGCGCTGGCGGCGCTCGGCGTTGGACAGCAGGCCCAGCCGATATAGCTCGTCGATCTCCACGACCTGCTTTTCCGCCGAAGAAATCAGCTCTTTCTTCTCGGAAGGCACCCGTATATCCTGAAAACCAACGGTTATGCCGCCCTTGGTGGAATAGGTGAAACCGAGCTTTTTGATCCTGTCCAGCACCTCGCTCGTTATCGTTGAACCATGCTTGCGATAGCAGTTGTCAACGATTGCGCCCAGGTCGTTTTTGACGACAAGGCGGTCGATCTCCAGCTTGAACATATCGTCGAGGCAGTTTCTCGGAACAAAGCCGAGATCCTGCGGTATTGCATTGTTGAACAGAAGCCTTCCGACCGTAGTCTCGATGGTTCTGTAATGGGTCTTGCCCTCCCATTCGCGGGCTATTCTGACCTTAACCTTCGCTTGCAGGGAAACCTCGCCGGTCTGATACGCCATGACCGCCTCGTTCTCGGACGAGAAAGCTTTGCCCTCGCCCTTGGAGCCCGCGCGCTCGCCGGTTAGATAGTAGCAACCGATAACCATGTCCTGCGTGGGGGACACGACCGGCTTGCCGTCCTGCGGCTTTAAAATATTGTTGGAAGCGAGCATCAAAAATCTCGCCTCAGCCTGAGCCTCAACCGACAGCGGAACGTGAACCGGCATCTGATCTCCGTCAAAGTCGGCGTTGAAAGCCGTACATACCAGGGGATGAAGCTTTATCGCCTTGCCCTCGACAAGAACCGGCTCAAACGCCTGGATTCCGAGCCTGTGCAACGTAGGCGCGCGGTTGAGCAGGACGGGATGATCCTTGATCACTTCCTCCAACACGCCCCAAACTATGGTATCGTTGCGCTCAACCATGCGCTTCGCGCCCTTGACGTTCTGGGCGGTTCCGTCCCTGACAAGCTTCTTCATTACGAAGGGCTTGAACAGCTCGAGCGCCATTTCCTTGGGAAGTCCGCACTGATACATCTTCAGATCTGGGCCGACAACGATAACCGAACGGCCGGAATAGTCGACGCGCTTTCCGAGCAGGTTCTGACGGAATCTGCCCTGCTTGCCGCGAAGCATATCGGACAGGGACTTCAGCGGACGATTGCCGGGGCCGGTAACCGGACGCGATCTGCGCCCGTTATCGATCAGCGAATCCACGGCTTCCTGCAACATACGCTTTTCGTTGCGCACGATTATATCCGGAGCGCGCAGCTCCAACAGGCGCTTTAAGCGGTTGTTGCGATTGATAACCCGACGGTACAGGTCGTTTAAATCGGAGGTTGCAAACCGTCCGCCGTCGAGCTGAACCATGGGCCGCAGTTCCGGCGGAATGACGGGCAACACGGTCAGGATAATCCATTCGGGCTTGTTGCCGCTCTTGATAAACGCTTCAACGACCTCCAGCCGCTTAATCGCATTTATCTTCTTCTGGCCGCTGCTGTGTTCAACCTCGTGGCGAAGCTCGCCTTCGAGCTTATTCAAATCGAGCTGCATCAAAAGCTCGCGTATGGCCTCCGCGCCCATTCCGGCCTTAAACGCCTTCGGGCCGTAGTGCTCCTGATACTCCCTGTATTCCCGGTCGCTCAAAATCTGCTTGTACTGGAGATTCGTCTCGCCGGGGTCGGTAACGACGAACGAAGCGAAATACAGCACCTGCTCCAAATCCTTGGGGCTCATGTCGAGCAACATCTTCATGCGGCAGGGGATTCCCTTGAAATACCAGATATGGCTTACGGGAACCGCCAGCTCGATATGTCCCATGCGCTCGCGGCGCACCTTGGCTCTGGTAACTTCCACGCCGCACTTGTCGCAGACGATGCCCTTATATCTTCCGCGCTTATATCTTCCGCAATGGCACTCCCAATCCTTAGTGGGCCCGAAGATGCGCTCGCAGAACAGGCCGTCCTTTTCGGGTTTAAGCGTGCGGTAGTTGATAGTCTCCGGCTTCTTTACCTCGCCGTGCGACCATTCCATTATTTTCTCGGGCGACGCCAAGCCTATCTGCAATGCGTCGAAATTCGTAAGTTCAAACATTCCTTTTCTCCTTCCGCACGGTTAGTCTAAGTCGGTATCTTCGGGCAGATCGGGCACGTCGGGCTCCTCAAAGTCCTCGGGCTCCACGTCCAAATCGTCCTCGTCTTCGTCCTCATCCCCGTCCTCGTTCTCATCATCGAGGTCTTCGATATCGAAATCGTCGAAGTCCTCGTCCTCCGAGTCGAAGTCGAGATCCTCAAAGTCGTCTTCGAGCAGATCCGAGTCGTCCTCGATGCCGCTGATATTGATGTCGAGCGGACGAACATCATCGTCGTCGTCCTCGGTAATCTGAATCTCCTCGCGGGTGTCGGACAGCACCTTGATATCCAACGCCAGCGACTGCAGTTCCTTTATTAGAACTTTAAAGGACTCCGGAACGCCGGCAGGCGGGATATTCTCGCCCTTGACTATGCTCTCGTAGGTCTTAACGCGGCCGACGACGTCGTCCGACTTGACCGTTAATATCTCCTGCAGGGTATTGGCGGCGCCATAGGCCTCCAACGCCCAAACCTCCATCTCTCCGAAACGCTGTCCGCCGAACTGAGCCTTGCCGCCCAGGGGCTGTTGCGTTACCAGGGAATACGGGCCGGTCGACCGCGCATGGATCTTGTCGTCCACCAGGTGATGCAGTTTCAGATAATACATATAGCCGACTGAAATCCTGTTTTCAAAGGGCTCTCCGGTTCTGCCGTCGTACAGCACGGTTTTTCCGTCCTCGTCACAGCCGGCCGCAACCAAAAGATCCTTTATATCCTGCTCGCTCGCTCCGTCGAATACCGGCGTTGCGATGCGTATGCCAAGATTTTTGCAAGCCATGCCCAAATGCAACTCCAGCACCTGCCCGATGTTCATACGGGACGGAACGCCGAGCGGATTCAAAACTATCTGGAGCGGAGTGCCGTCGGGCAAGAACGGCATATCCTCCTCGGGCAGGATGCGCGAGATAACGCCCTTGTTTCCGTGACGTCCCGCCATCTTGTCTCCGACGGATATCTTGCGCTTTTGCGCGATATAGACGCGAACCATCTGGTTGACTCCGGGGCTTAGCTCGTCCTTGTTCTCCCTTGTGAAGACCTTGACGTCCACTACTACGCCGCCCTCGCCGTGCGGAACGCGCAAGGAGGTGTCGCGAACGTCCCTCGCCTTCTCTCCGAAGATGGCGCGAAGCAACCGCTCCTCGGCGGTCAGCTCGGTCTCGCCCTTCGGCGTAACCTTGCCCACCAGAATGTCGCCCGAACGCACTTCCGCGCCCGGCCGGATGATGCCGAACTCGTCGAGCTGGGACAGCGCGTCCTCACCGATGTTCGGAATATCCCTCGTTATCTCCTCGGGCCCCAGCTTCGTATCGCGGGCTTCCAGCTCATGCTCCTCGATGTGGATGGAGGTATAGATATCGTCCTTTACCAGCTTCTCGGAGATCAAAACCGCGTCCTCGTAGTTGTAACCCTCCCAGGTCATAAAGCCGATAAGGATGTTTCTTCCGAGCGAAATCTCGCCCTCGTCGGTGGACGCTCCGTCCGCTATAACGTCGCCCTTTCTTATCTTCTCGCCCTTCTTAACCACCGGACGCTGATTCAGGCAGGTTCCCTGGTTGGAACGCTGGAACTTGGTGAGGATATACTCATGCGGCACTCCGGAGGCGGTCTCAATGACTATCTTATCCGAAGAAACATAGGAAACCACTCCGTCCTCCCCGGCAAGCACGACAATGCCGGAATCGTAAGCGGCCTTATGCTCCATGCCCGTCGCAACTATCGGGGCTTCGGGCTTTAGGAGCGGCACAGCCTGGCGCTGCATGTTGGAGCCCATCAGGGCGCGGTTAGCGTCGTCGTTTTCCAAAAACGGGATCATCGCGGTCGCAACGGAAACCAACTGTTTCGGGGAGACGTCCAGATAATCCACCTCGGTGCTCTTGACCTCGATAATCTGATCCAAACGGCGGGCAACGACGCGATCCTTGACAAACCAGTGGGTGTTCTCGTCGATCGGCTCGTTCGCCTGAGCGATTATCATGCCGTCCTCCTCGTCCGCGGTCATATATACTATATCGTCCGAAACGATATGCTTCTTTTTGTCGATAAGCCTGTAAGGCGCTTCGATGAACCCGTACTCATTGATTCGGGCATAGGTCGAAAGCGAGTTGATAAGTCCGATATTCGGGCCTTCAGGCGTCTCTATGGGGCACATTCTGCCATAGTGCGAATAGTGAACGTCGCGAACCTCGAAGGTGGCGCGGTCGCGGTTCAAGCCTCCGGGGCCGAGCGCCGAAAGACGGCGCTTATGCGTCAGCTCCGACAGCGGGTTGGTTTGATCCATAAACTGCGACAACTGCGACGAGCCGAAAAACTCCTTTATCGCGGCGGTCACCGGGCGGATGTTGATAAGGTTGGACGGCATAACCACGTCCATGTCCTGCAAGCCCATGCGCTCGCGAACCACGCGCTCAAGGCGGGTGAGCCCGACCCGGATCTGGTTTTGCAAAAGCTCGCCTACGGAACGGATGCGGCGATTGCCCAGATGGTCGATATCGTCGGTATTGCCTATTCCGTGCGGGAGTCCAATAAGGTAGGAAATCGAAGCCACCATGTCGTCGGGGACGATGTGGCGCGGGATCAAATCGTAGTAATGCTCGCGCAAAAACTCCTTCTGAGCCTCCTCGTCCATGTCTTCAAGCTGTGGGAGCATGGCAAGCAGGGTGGGTATATGAACGTCCTCGTTCAGTCCCGCCTCGATCGGAGCAAAGCTCAAGTATTTCGACGCGCTCGCAAAGTTGTTGCCGACTACCTTCACCGTTCCCTCCTGGGCGGCGACGGTAACGGAGTTCACGCCATGGTTCTGAATCTCCTTGGCAAGAACGCGGCTGATCTCCTGCCCCGCCTCAACGAGGATCTCGCCCGTAATCGGAGACACGACGTTTTCGGCGGCGGTAAAGCCCGCAATGCGGTTGCGGAGCGCCAGCTTTTTATTATACTTATATCTTCCGACCCTCGCCAAATCGTAGCGGGTATCGAAGAACAGCGAATGCAACAGGGTTCTCGCGCTCTCCTCCGTCGGGGGCTCGCCCGGACGCTGGCGCTTGTATATTTCGATAAGGCCGTCCGCAACCGAGCGGTTGGGATCCTTCTGCAAGGTTGCCGCAAGCCTCTCGTCATCGCCGAGCAGTTCGAGTATCTCGGCGTTGGTGCCATAGCCTATGGCGCGGAGCAACGCGGTGATGACTACCTTGCGCTGACGGTCGATTTTGACATAGAGGATGCCGTTGGAGTCCGTCTCATATTCGAGCCATGCGCCTCTGTTGGGAATCACCTGGCTGGAATAGAGCGTCTTGCCCATCTTGTCGGTTACGGCGGAATAATAAGCTCCGGGGGAGCGGACAAGCTGGGAGACGATAACGCGCTCGGCTCCGTTGATGATGAAGGTTCCCTGCGGGGTCATGAGCGGGAAATCGCCCATGAATACCTCCTGTTGCTTGACCTCGCCCGTTTCCTTATTTATAAGACGGACGGTTACGCGCATCGGAGCGGCGTAGTTGACGTCGCGCTCCTTGCTTTCCTCGATTGAATACTTCGGCTTGTCCAGGTCGATGCGGTAGTCGACAAACTCCAAAACGAGCTTGCCTGAATAGTCCACGATCGGAGAAATATCGTTAAAGACCTCTCTTAAATCCTCCCTTATAAATCTGTAATAGGAATTCTTTTGAACCTCGATGAGGTCCGGCATGTTCAGAACCTCAGAAATTCGCGAAAAGCTCTTTCTCGACTTTCTGCCCATCTTCACGTCATGCATCATACCGTCAGTTCTCCTTGCCGATGCGTTCGCATCCGTATATTTGCTGCACCCTTTGGTCTGCGCTTCGAGGTATCAGCCCCCTTTCCCCGTCCCTAAAAAGCGGAAACGCAGATTTTTGGGCATAATACCACAAATAAGCCATCATAATGCAATTTGAAATAATATCACCTGCTTGTCAAGATGTCAACCGGATTTTTGGAAAAATATAAAACTTTTTTTGCCGAAACGGAAAATAATTAGCCCGCGCTCCGTTCGAGCCGCTCGCCGGCTTATCCGAGCCCGTGGTATCTATCGGCATACCGCCGCAGTTGTGTCAGGCATTCCTGGGTAATCAACACGTCCGCCAGCGCCCGGTGCGCCCCTTCATAGTCCAGTCCGAGCCGCTCCGCCAAATCACTGAGCCGGTGGCGCCGCTCAGATTTGAAGAGCAACCGGCTGAGCCTCATCGTGTCCACATAATCATTGGAAAACGGGGGCAAAAACAGCCCCGCGCAGGCGTCGTAGATAAAATTGATATCGAAATTGACGTTGTGACCGACGACTATATCGCCGCCGACAAAGCCCATAAAATCCGGCAAAATCTCGCGCAGTTTCGGCGCGTCTGTCAGCATCTCGTTGGTGATTCCCGTAAGCGCCGTAATAAAGCCGTCAACCCTGCGCAGGGGCTTTACGAGGCTGGAAAAACTGTCCCGAATCTCCCCGTCCCGAACCCGCAACGCTCCGAGTTCGATAATCTCGTTGCGGCAGGAGCTCAGCCCCGTGGTCTCTATGTCGATTACAACATAGTCCTGTGGAAAGCAAAGCAGGCTCTTTCCCTTATGCAGTCGGGGGCTTGCGCCCAAAACCCTATCCAAACTAACCTCAAAAAGCGGGTTCGCCCGCCCGGCGTCCTATTCGTCTTCCTCGTCGTCGTTAACCAGTTCGTCGAACAGCTCTAAAAACTCATCAAAAACCTCGTTCAGGAGTATCTCGCTCTCTATGCTTCGATAGCTCTCCTCGCCGTCTTCGTTTACGACCTCTAAAAGCACCACCTCGTCCTCGTCCACTCCCTCGACCTCGTCGACGGGCAGTAAAGCGGCGTACCTCTTGCCCTCATAATCGAAGGTCAGCACGAGATCGAAGGTTACCTCGGCTTCGTTCTCGTCTATCAGGGTTACCAGGGTATCTCTCTCCTCCATACGTTCCTCCTATCGCTGTCCGTCCAAATAACCCTGCAGGATTACGACGGCCGCCATCTTATCAATAACGCCTTTTCTCTTTTTTCTCGATACGTCAGCCTCCAGCAACACCCGCCGCGCCGCCATCGTAGACAGACGTTCGTCATAAAAACAATGTTCACCTTCAAACTGCTCCAAAACCGCTTCGGCAAAGCTCCGAACCTTCTCGGCCTGTTCCCCATAGCTTCCGTCCATATTTCTCGGCAGTCCAAAGAGCAGTCGGCACGGAGCGTACCGTTCCGCCAGCTGTAAGATGTGGCTTACGTCCTGATTCCGGCTTCCCGTCCGCTCAAAGGTTTCCACTCCCTGAGCGGTTATTCCGAGCGGATCCGACACCGCCACCCCTATTCTCTTGTCGCCTACATCCAGGGCTAAAACTCGTTGCATCAGCTCTTGTGATTCTTCACATAGAAACGAACCAGCTCGTCGAGCAGATCGTCGCGCTCCATGCGGAGGATAAGATATCTCGCGTTGTTGTAGCTCGTGATATAGGTGGGATCTCCCGAGAGCAGATAGCCGACTATCTGATTAACGGGATCGTAGCCCTTTTCGCGCATGGCAGAATACACGGTCATCAGTATGTCCTGAGCCGTTTTTGCATCCTTAGGTACGGAAAACTTCTGCGTATCGCTACGATTATTGTTCATGCGATTCACCTCCGAATATCAGTATAGCCTATTAATCGGATTTTTTCAATCCTTTTCTCAATTCACCACTTTTTTTGTCTCCACATACCATACAGGGAGAAAGTAAGGAGGTTGTTACTCAATGAAAAAAGTTTTTATCATCCTGATCTGTTGTCTGATGCTGTCGCTTTTGCCCGGTTGCGGCGGCGGTCAGGACGAGGCGCTGATCAAAGTCGAGTTGCACGAGGTCACGCGCTCGGTGTTTTACGCGCCGCAATATGTGGCTTCAACCCTCGGCTTCTTTGAGGACGAGGGGCTGGATTTGAACATCGTCACCTCGGGCGATTCGAACAAGGCCATGACAGCCCTGCTGGCGGGTCAGGCGGACATCTGTTTGGCCGGGCCGGAAACCGGAGTGTTCGTGTATAACGAGGGCCGCGAGGACGCGCCCGTCTGTATCGGCCAGCTCACCAAACGCGACGGCTCATTTTTGATCGCCCGTGAACCCGCCGACAACTTTTCATGGTCTGAGCTGGAGAACAAGACTATCATCGGCGGACGCAGGGGCGGAATGCCCCTGATGACGCTGCTCTATGTTCTCAATCAGCACGGGCTTGTCCCCGGCGAAAACATCACGGTTATCGACTCGATTCAGTTCCCGCTCATGGCGGGCGCCTTTGAAGGCGGCGAAGGCGATTATGTCACGCTTTTTGAGCCGACCGCAACCGAATTTCAAAACGCCGGCAAGGGCTATATCGTAGCCAACATAGGTCTGGAATCGGGTGAAGTTCCCTATACCTGTTTCTTTGCCTCGCCCGACTCCATAGAGAACGAGCCGGAGCTTATAGAGGCGTTCCTTCGCGCCGTCTACCGCGCCCAGCAATGGATACAAACCGCCACGGACGAGGAGATTGCCGAAGCCATGCAACCCCACTTCCCCGACACCTCCATCGAGAGCCTGATGATCGTTGCAAGGAGCTATCGCGAAACCGACTCGTGGAAAACCGAGCTGGAAATGTTTGAGAGCGACTATAACCGCCTGCTCGACATCATCGACTTCGCGGGCGAACTGTCCGCAAGACCGCCGTTTGAAGCGCTGATTGACAACAGCTTCGCGCAGAAGATTCAAGCCGAATAAGCGTAAACACTTTTTTACAAGGCCGCAGAGCAATCCGCCCCGCCTACGGATTGCTCTTTGATTTTTTCATCATGGCGATGAGCTGTGCCGAAGACCCGCCTACCGCCGCGCTCATGAGCATATCCCCTATAAGTCCCCAGGAGAACGGAAATTCCCCAACTAACAGGCACATCGAGACGACCGCCAGCGTTTGAAAGGTCACTCCCGCCAGCCCGCCCCACAGCCACGGCTTCTCCGTTGCCTTTCTTGCCGTCAAGCTCCCCGCAAACAGCGCTCCGAGAATCTTCAACACCGTGTTTATCAGCGTTATGCTCCCCTCTTTTATCCAGCCCTGCGCCAGCATCAGCGTCGTTATCAACAGCATCGCCAGCGCGGCAAAGCAGGCGAGAAGCGCCGCCTGAAATACTTGCCAGAGCCGTCCTCCGCCCCCGGTTCCCCGCTTGGATCTCTTATACTTTCGCATACTCATGTCCTCCCAACAAAGGCTATGCAAAAGGGCTGCCGTTAATGCCAAAATGCGGCCGGGCGCGGTTTGGTCGAACTTTGCCGTTTTTTCCGGTCAACCGTCCTAAAACGGACTTAAATCAATTACTGCAAAAGGGCAAAGCCCCGCCGCACGGCGCAAAAAAGGCGGCGAACCCGAAACGAGCCGCCGCCCTGCTTTCATATTGAGATTGAGCCTTACTTGACCTCTTCGTTCAAAGTCTGCTCAGCGCCTTTCTCCTCGACCTGCGCTATCGCGCCCTTTGCAAAGGGCATCTTGAACTTGTCAGGCCCGACGATCAGAACCACAACATCGTCCTTAACCGATGAAATTGTCCCGTAAATTCCTCCGATGGTACGCACCCTGTCGCCCGGCTTTAAGGAGGCAAGCATATTCTTAACCGCCTTGTCCTTGCGCCTTTGAGGCACTATCATCACGACGATCATAACGACAAAGATCAAAATCAGGGGCAAAAACGACATGAGGCTACTGCCGTCGCCGCTGCAGCTCAAGCTCTCCGCCGCGCTTTCAGAACACAATAAAATAATATCCACTTCCATATTTCCTTTCGAGTAGCTTTATTTAGTATATGGTATTTTTCGCCTGCCGTCAAGCCCAAACCCGCGATGTATTGTGAAAAACTTGTAGCGCGCCTCCACCCGTCTTTGGTAGTTAACACCATAAAGTTTAGGAGCAAAATCATATATAAAG
>JAUNBM010000039.1 GCA_030527115.1 Clostridia bacterium | reverse complement strand
CGGCGCAAAGCCTGCTACTGTGCCGTTTTTGCCGTTTGCTTGCAAAAGTCGGGTTCTACCACATAAACATGAACAAATCAACGCGCCTTTCCGTCCGTTCCCCCTATCCAGACCGTCAAGGGGGATGAGCTAATGCGTAACAGGGTGATGTAGACATTTAGCACTTTTTTACAGCCCCAAAAACCGCATGAATACAGGCTTTTTGCCGCACCAAAGCCGCGTTTTTAGGGTAGGTAAGGGTTTTATACCACCCACCACAAAAACGGCTTTACTCTTTCTACGGGCGCGTTTTGCGCCCTTTCTTTCCACCTGTTAAAGCCCCAAAGGCAAGCCGATTCGGCGCTCAAGCGGTCGAAGCCGGAGCGTTAACCCAATTCTTTGGTCTACCTCCATACATTCACTCTCAAAATTTTTCCAATAAATCCAAAAAAGGTTAAAAAACGCTTGACAAAGGGTGATGGTTACTTTATTATTAGTACAAGGTCTTAATATCGTTAATTTAGGCTCAAATGTAGCTGGGAAGGAGTTATGGGAATGAAGCAACAGAGGATGACAAAACAGAAGCAATTAGTGCTGTCCGTTGCTCAGGCGCATTGCGACCATCCTACCGCCGATCAGATTTATATGGAGGTGCGCGCTATTGATGGGCGCATCAGCCGCGGGACTGTATACAGAAATCTTGAACAGCTTTCGGAGACGGGAAATCTTTTGCACGTTAAAGTCCCCGGCGCGGGCAGGTTTGACAGCCGGTTGGAGTATCATTATCACATGGTATGCAAAAACTGCAATGCGGTGCATGACGTTCCCTTTGAATACCGGCGCGAGTTGGACGAGCTGTTGTTTGAAAAGTCCGGTTTTAAGGTGGAAAGGCATCGAACCGTCTTTGAGGGTTTGTGCCCGGACTGTGCAAAGAAGTTGAATCCGTGATATAGGACAAACGCAGAGGCGCATACGGGAGCAGGCATTCCCCCGTAAATATAAAAATAAAAGAAGGAGATTAAAGATTATGAGAAGCATTACGACACTTGATTTGCAATACGCCCATAGATTCTACGGATTCAAAGGCGAGGCGCAGTATCTGCACGGACATACGGGAGTTCTGACCATCGAGGTGGAGGACACGGTCAACGAGGGCGTTAACATGGTGTTCCCCTGCAACGAGATCCAAAAGATTGCATGGGAGCTTTTAAAGAACTTCGACCATGCGTTGATTTTGCGGGAGGACGATCCCTTGCTCCCCGCCGTACTCAGCGTTTACGAGGCGCAGGGCATCAAGGACGGCGCTCCGACCAATAAGATGAAGGGGCCGGCGTTCAAAACGGAGCTTGCGGTAGCTTATCCCGACTGCCGTCTCGTCGTCACCAAGGAGACTATGACGGTCGAGGGCATGATTAAGATCGTCTATGACCTGCTGAAAGACAAGCTGAACATCGCCAAGATAACCTTCACCAGCGGAGTAAACGCGGCGTCTGCCGAGTTCAAGCCCGAGGGAAGCATGGATCGTTGCCCGCTGTGCGGCATCCTGATGAACGAAAACGGAGTCTGCCCGAAGTGCGGGTATAAGAAAAAGTAAAACCTTTCAATTTACCGGATAGAGCGAAGAACCGGGCGTCAGTAGAAGCGGCGCTCGGTTCATATTTTTATGATCCTTACTCGATGGGACGGGGCGCGAATTTTATCATCGCGGCGGTTTTTCTCATTCGCGCATGGTGGCGTGATAAAAGCTCGCGTAAACGCCGTTCGTTTGTAAAAGCTCGTCGTGCGTCCCGCTCTCCTTGATAACGCCCTCGTCGATGACAACTATCTTATCGGCGTTTCTAACGGTAGAGAGCCTGTGCGCGATTATCAGGGTAGTTCTCCCCTTTGCCAATTCGTCGAATGAATGCTGAATATCGGCTTCGGTGAGGGTATCCAAGGCGCTGGTAGCCTCGTCTAAGATCAATACGGGAGGATTCTTCAAAAAGAGGCGGGCAATGGATATGCGCTGTTTCTGCCCGCCGGAGAGCATAACGCCGCGCTCCCCGACTTCGGTGTGATAGCCGTCCGAAAAGCTCATTATCTCGTCGTGGATATGCGCGCGTTTGGCGGCTTCAAAGACCTCCTCGTCGGTTGCGCTAAGCCGCCCATAGCGAATGTTCTCCAAGACGGTTCCGGCAAAGAGAAACACATCCTGCTGAACGATGCCGATATTGCGGCGGAGCGACTTTTGTGTTACCTCCGTAATGCTCTTGCCGTCGATCAAAATCTGCCCCTCGTTGGCCTCATAAAAGCGCATCAGCAGGTGGCACAGCGTCGTTTTGCCTCCGCCGGACGGCCCTGCGAGGGCGAGGGTACTGCCCGCCGGTATATTGAGTCTGAGATTGGTTAAGACGGGAACGCCGTCGTCATAGGAGAAGGAGACGTTTTTAAACTCAACCTCGCCGCGAACCTCGGACAAGGGTTCGGCGTTGGGCTTATCGACTATGTCGGGTTTGGTATCCATTATCTCCAGGAAGCGCACAAAGCCCGCCATGCCCATGATGTATTGCTCGGCAAAATTGGCGAGCCGCTTAACGGGCGAGGCGAAGGCGGAAACATAGAGGGTGAAGGTTATCATAACAAGCGGGTCGAGCTGATCGCTGAAGATCAAAAGCCCGCCGACGCAGAGGACGAGAATGTTGAACAGGGCGATAAAGAACTCCGTCCCACTGCCGAACAGCGCCATGTAACGGTAGAAATCGTCCTTTGCGTGCAAAAACGCCCCGTTGCCGCGCTCAAACTTTTCGATTTCATAATCCTCATTGGTAAAAGCTTTGGCAACCCTTGCTCCGGAAATGGAGGACTCCACGCCTGCGTTAATGCCTGCCACGGTTTCCTTAACCCGGCGGGAAGCCATGCGCATCCGAAAGCGCGTCAACATAACGAAGACGAGCATACAGGGGAGGAGTATCAGCATCGCGAGCGCGAGCTTCCACTCGATAACGAACATAGCAATAAAAGCGCCGATGATGGTCATTCCTGAGATTAAAACATCCTCAGGGCCGTGATGGGCAAGCTCGGTTATATCGAACAGATCCGTGGTAACGCGGGAGAGGAGCTTTCCGGTGCGAATCCTGTCATAGAAGCTGTAGGGCAGGGTCTGAATATGCGCAAAGATATCGCGCCGCATATCTGCCTCCATACGGACGCCGAGCAGGTGTCCCCAGTAGTTGACGACGTACTGCATCACGGTTCGGATAAGATAGGCCAAGAGTGCAAAGACAAGAAGCATGAAGAAGACCGAAAGCAGGGAATTATCGAGCTTCATCTCAGGCATAAGGGTGCGAAGTATATACTGAGTGAGGAGGGGATAGCCCAAGTCCACCAGCGAAATTGCGGAGGCACAGCTCAAATCCAAAACCAACATCTTCTTGTGGGGCTTGTAGTAGCCCAAAAAACGTTTCAATTTACTCATGCGTCCATTTTAGCTTATCAAAGCTAAAAAGTCCACCGTCATTTGTGAATACTTGCACTTAAAAACACATACATTGAGATGAAATCATGCCACTACGGGAGGAACAAAATGGATAGAGCAAGCCTATATCGAGACATTGCGGCACGAACGCAGGGCGACATTTACATAGGAGTTATCGGGCCGGTGAGAACGGGCAAGTCCACCTTTATCAAGCGTGTCTCCGAGCTGATGTTGCTACCAAACATCGAAAACGAGCATATAAAGCAACGCGTAACAGACGAGCTTCCCCAAAGCGGCGGCGGCAGAAGCATCATGACTACGCAACCGAAGTTTGTGCCTTCGGATTCGGTGCAGATTGCGCTTGACGAGAACGTTCATGCCAAACTCAGGCTCGTCGACTGCGTGGGCTACATGATTCCCGAGGCGCTCGGACAGCTTGAAGGCGAGGTGCCGAGGATGGTTACGACGCCCTGGTTCGATCATGACATCCCGTTTTCGGACGCGGCAACGATAGGAACGCAGAAGGTGATTCGCGACCATGCGACGATAGGCATAATAATGACGACCGACGGGAGCATCACGGAGATACCGAGGGAGGCGTATATCGACGCGGAGCGGCGAGCAATCTCCGAGGTGGCAGAAACCAACAAGCCCTACATCGTCATAGTCAACTCCAGAAACCCGTCGGGGGATGCGGCGCAGAGGGTCGTGGCGGAGATAGAGGAGCGCTTCGGGGTTCATGCGTTCGCGCTCGATGTGCTTCACCTCAACGAAAAATCCATACTTGAGCTTTTGAGCGAGATGCTGTACGCGTTCCCCCTAAAATATGTTCAGATTCAGATTCCCTCGTTTATGCGCGCGCTCTCCTCCGATCATCCGCTGATGCAGAGAATCCTGCTTCCGCTTTTGAGCGCGGCTAAGCTGATAAGGCAGGTGCGCGATTACACCCTGTTGCTTTCGGAACTCAACAATCTCGAACGGTTTTCCAAGGCGGAGCTGGAGAATCTTTCGCTGGGGGACGGAACGGTCTGCATAGAGCTTCGGCCGGAAGAAGGGCTGTTCTATGAGGTGCTGAGCGGAGCCTGCGACTGTGATATTCACGATGATTTCCAACTCATGAGCGCCATCAGCGAGTTTGTTCAGGCAAAGAAGGAATTTGACCGAATCTCCGGCGCGTTAGAGCAAGCGAAACAAACGGGATATGGAATAGTTCCCCCAATACTTGACGAGATGGAACTGCTCGATCCCGAAATAATCCGGCAGGGAAACCGCTTTGGCGTAAAGCTCCATGCGAAGGCGAGCGGTCTGCACATCATCCGCGTGGATATCGACAGCGAGGTGAATCCGATAGTCGGAACCGAACAGCAATCGGAAGCGCTCATCGCCTATCTAACCGACACCTTTGAAAGCGAGCCGAAGGCAATCTGGCAGACGAACCTGTTCGGAAAGTCGCTTTATGACCTCGTATGCGAGGGAATGCAGGGAAAGATCGGCGGAATGTCGGAGCAGGTTCAACAGCGGTTGCAGGGAACGCTTCAAAGAATCGTAAATCACGGCTGTAACGGATTGATTTGCATAATGCTGTAAATAATAGGTTCATGAGAACCGATTTAGCAAAGGAAGCAAGCGGGATACTTCCCGATTGCGAGGGGGTTACCGAGGAGGTGGCCTACGAGGACGGGATAGAGACTTCGCGCATTCTCATCAAGTCCGACGAGGCGGAAAGACTGCTCGACAAGCCCAAGGGACGATATGTTACGATAACCTTCACGCCGCACGCGCTTTCCGACAGGGAGGCGAGGCGGCGAATCGCTAAGCGCGCCGCAGGCGAGCTTACCGCCATGCACGGGCTGACCGGGGACTCGTCGGTGCTGGTTATAGGGCTGGGCAACCGAAACGTCACGCCCGACGCGCTCGGCCCGCGGGTCTCGGAGCATATATTCGTGACCCGCCATATCCAAATGTACTGCCGTGAAATCTTGACCTGCAAGGTGCGGACGGTGACCGCATTTTCCACCGGGGTTTTAGGGGTGACGGGGATGGAAACGGTGGAGGTTGTTTCGGGCGTCGTCTCGACGATCAAGCCCGATCTCGTGCTGATAGTGGACGCGCTCGCTTCGATGGAGGCGGATCATATCGGAAATGTAATCCAAATGAACGACAGCGGAATCAGCCCCGGCGCAGGGATAGGGAATTTTCGCAAGAGCTTAAACCAAAACTCCTTAGGCGTTCCGGTTGTCACCCTCGGGATTCCGCTCGTCGTTTCGTCGGGAACGATAGTCATCGACGCTCTGCATAAGCTGTATCCCAGGCGCGAATACAGCGGGATAGTCAAATTGGTTGAAGAGAAGCTCCCCGAAGGCTTTGCAAATATGATTGTTTCGCCCAAGGACGTCGACGCGATGGTTAACGACGGGGCGAAGCTCATTTCAAACGCGATAAATCTGACCTTGCACGGCGAGCAATACAGCGAGCTGGAAAAGTTGTTGCGATAAAGTTTGTCCGCGCCGCATATTCTGTAACGGAGGTGCGGATAGATGAAACGAACATACAAAAGAAGAACGGGAAGAAGGATGGGGCCTTCCATGACCGATTGGTTTTTGCTGATCTTTCTCTGGTGCATAGTGCTGGCAATCATGGGCGCAATGGCGCACAGCGTTGTGACTGCGGAAGCGGCGGAGGTTAGGGTTGAGCCAACTCCATCCGAGACGGCGGGCGAAAAAACGCCATCGCCGACTTTAGAGCCAACAATCGAGCCGACCCCGATGCCCGTTAGCGCGGCTTTTGCGATAAGCCGCTCAACCAAATTAAACCTTCGGGGCGGCGAACCGAAGATACTCATATATCATACGCATACAACCGAAGCCTACACGCAAACGGAGAACTATTCCTACAAGGAGACGTCCGACTGGCGCACTGACGACCAAAGCAGGAACGTGGTGGCGGTTGGAGAGGCGTTGAAGCTTGCGCTGGAGAGCAACTACGGCTTTTCGGTAATCCATGATACGACCGACCATGAGCCGCCGAAGCTCTCAACCTCCTATGAGCGGTCGCTTATAACGATTCAAAATTATCTCGAACAATATCCCTCGATAGTGCTGATAATCGACCTGCACCGCGACGCCTACAATGTTACCGACGAACCTACGACGGACTATGCAACGGTTTACAGCGACGAGACGGCAAGGCTGATGTTCGTTGTCGGCAAGGGGACGAACTATGAGGATAAACCGGATTTCGACGCCAATTATGCGCTGGCGCAAAGCATTACGGAGCGGCTCGAACAGCTCAATCCAAAGCTGGTGCGTCCAATTAGGGTCAAGGACGGCAGGTATAATCAGCATCTGTGCAAATACAGCCTTCTCGTTGAGGTGGGGCATAATGCCAACACCTTGGAGCAGGCGCTGGCGTCCGTTCCATATCTGGCGGAGGCGATAGCGCTGAGCTGTTTTGGGCTTGAAGCCGGAGCTACGGAGCAGGAAACCGGAGGGGCAGGTGAGCTTTTAAGCTTCGTCCCGCAGAATTGACAAAGCGGAGTGCAGGGTGCTATAATAAATTGAAGTAGTATCGACGAAGGAGAAAGCGTAATGAGGCGGATTCGGATTGCCGTTGTCGGGGCAAGCGGAATGGTTGGAAGAATGTTTCTCCGCGTGTTGCAGGAGAGGAACATCGAGGCGGATTACGTCCTCCTTGCCTCTAAGCGCAGCGCAGGCGGCAGGATTGAGTTCTTTGGCAAAGAATATGTTATAGAGGAGCTGACAACCGACAGCTTTAAAAACAACAGGTTCGACCTTGCCCTTTTCTCGGCAGGAGGAAGCGTGTCCTTGACATATGCTCCTTTGGCGGCAGAAGCGGGCGCGATAGTAATCGACAATTCGAGCGCGTGGAGAATGGACGAGGCTGTGCCCCTGATTGTGCCCGAGGTTAACCCTCAGGCGCTCGACGGATATAAGAACAAGGGGATAATCGCAAATCCCAACTGTTCCACGATACAGGCCATGCTCCCGCTAAAGGCGCTGTCGAATCGTTTCGGCTTAAAGCGCGTAGTCTATTCAACCTATCAGGCCGTTTCCGGCGCGGGAATGCAGGGCTGTTTGGATTTAAGCGATGGCTTAAAAGGCGAAAAACCCAAAAAGTTTCCTCACCCTATTGCGGGCAACTGCATCCCCCATATAGACGTTTATTTGCCGAACGGCTATTTTAAGGAGGAGCAAAAGATGATAGACGAGACCAGAAAGATTCTGGATCTCCCAACCCTGCCCGTTACCGCAACGGCGGTCAGGGTTCCGGTCTATCACGGGCATAGCGTGAGCATAAACGCCGAGCTTTGCAGTCCCTTTGAGATGGAGGAGGTTTTGGAGGCTTTTCGCAGGATAGAGGGGCTTGTTATCGAGGACGATCCTAAAAACAACGTCTATCCTATGCCTGTCAAAGCCGCCGGAACCGATTTTGTATATGTCGGCCGCATAAGACGCGATTTTTCCGTCGAGAGCGGGCTTAACCTCTGGTGCGTCGCGGATAATGTTCGCAAGGGCGCGGCAACCAACGCGGTGCAGATAGCGGAACTGCTGATAAAGAAATGGGAGGAAGAAAAATGAGCATCTTTAAGGGGAGCGCGGTTGCTTTGATAACTCCGTTCTCAGGCGGAGCAATTGATTACACAGCCATCACCAGGCTGATAGAGCTTCAGATTGTCAGCGGCACGGACGCGATAGTTGTGTGCGGCACAACCGGCGAAGCTTCCACAATGAGCCACGATGAGCGGCTGGAGCTTATCCGCTATGTCGTCGAAAGGGTCGAGGGCAGGATCCCTGTCATAGCCGGAACGGGAGGCAACAGCACCGAAGCGGTTATCGAAATGAGCCGCGGCGCGGAGGCGATAGGCGTGGACGGGTTGCTCATCGTCACTCCGTATTATAATAAGACCTCGCAAACGGGCTTAGTCACTCACTACCATGCGGTTGCCGATCAGGTTCGCCTCCCGATAATTGTATACAACGTTCCGTCCCGAACCGGACTGAACGTCACTCCCGAAACGATGAAGCGCATGATGCAGCATGAGAATATCGTTGGAATCAAGGAGGCGAGCGGGAATATCGAGCAGATTGTCAACCTTGCGGCGCTCTGTCCCGACTGCGATATCTATGCGGGAAACGACGATCATGTCGTCCCGATACTCAGCATCGGCGGCAAGGGGGTTATTTCAACGATAGGCAACATCGTGCCCGAAGCCATGCACAAGATGTGCAAATGCTTCTTTGAAGGCAAGCTCAAGGAGGCGCGTGAACTGCAGTTCCAGATGCTCCCGCTTTGGAAGGCGGCATTCTGCGATGTGAACCCGATTCCGATAAAGACGATGATGGGGATGTTGCATCTTTGCAGTCCTGAGATGCGGCTTCCGCTCGTTCCGCCCTCCAATGAGAACCGCGAGTTCATGAAAAAAGTTTTGAGCAGCTATGGAATGATGTAGAAGGCATGAAAAGGATTTTTATTAACGGAATAGCCGGACAGATGGGCAGGGCGATTCAAAGCCTGGAGGACGACAGCTTTTCGATTGTCGGCGGGGTAGACGTTTCGGAAGCGAAGCAAATTGCTCCTGTCTTTAAAACCGTGCAGGATATAAACGTGGATTTCGACGTTGTAATCGACGTTTCCGTGCCCAAGGCTTCGATGGCGATGCTTGAATATTGCGTGACAAACCGGAAACCGATTGTGATATGCACCACCGGGTTTTCAAGTGCGGAGGAGCAGAAAATTTTAGAGGCGGCGGAGCTGATTCCCGTTTTCCGTTCGGCAAATATGTCGCTGGGAATCAATATTCAGGCGGAGATATGCAAGGCGATAGCAAAGACGCTCGGAGGAGCCGCCGATATCGAGATAATCGAAAAACACCATAAGCGCAAGCTCGACGCGCCCAGCGGAACAGCGCTGATGCTCTTCGATGAGCTAAACGAGGCGCGGAACGGGCAACTCAGGGCGGAGTTTGGCCGTGACCGAAGCCATGGGCGCAGGGAAGAAAACGAGGTTGGCGTTCATGCGGTTCGCGGCGGGAGCGTTGTTGGGGAGCATGAGATATTGTTCCTCATGGACGACGAGGTGATAAGCGTAACCCATCAGGCCTTTTCCCGGCGGGTCTTTGCGACCGGTGCGGTAAAGGCGGCGAAGTTCATCGCGTCCAAGCCCGCGGGATTCTATGCAATGAAGGATTTGATTGCCGAAAGCAGATAAGAGGGAGGAAGCCGTGTCTCAAAAGCCCTTTGTGCATCTACATGTGCATACGCAATACAGCCTGCTCGACGGAGCCGCAAGGATAGACGAGCTGGTGGACAGGGCGAAGGCGCTGGGGCAAACCGCGCTTGCCATAACCGACCATGGCGCCATGTACGGCGTCATTGACTTTTACAAAGCCTGTAAAAAAGCCGGAATAAAGCCGATACTCGGGATTGAAACCTATGTCGCTCCGCGAGCCTACAACATTAAGGAGGGCAGGAGCGACAGGGAATACGCGCATCTAATCCTGCTTGCCAAGAATGCAACGGGCTATGAAAATCTGATGTACCTTTCCTCCGAGGCGTTTATTCACGGCTTTTACTATAAACCGAGGATTGACTACGATCTTCTCGAGAAGCATTCCGAGGGGCTGATATGCAGTTCAGCCTGTTTGGCGGGCGATATTCCGCAACACTTTCTAAACGGAAGGGACGAGCAGGCATACGAACTTGCGCGAAGATTGAAGCGCATCTTCGGGGATGATTTCTATATCGAACTCCAGTACCATGGCATTCCGGAGCAGGCGGAGGTGCTGATAAAGCTTCGACAGCTCGCCCGCGATCTGGGCATCAAAACGATTGCCACCAACGATATCCACTATGTAAATCGCGAGGACGCGGAGGCGCAGGACGCGCTTTTGTGCATACAAACCCAGCGCTTTGTCGACGAGCAGAACCGCATGAGGATGGAATCGGATCAGTTCTATGTCAAGTCCTACGAGGAGATGGCTCAAGCGCTTCCAAACGATCCGGACGCGCTGGAGAATACCGTGGAGGTGGCTGAAAAGTGCAACGTGGAGATCGAATTCGGCGTGCGCCGACTTCCCCAGTTCACAGCGCCCGACGGCAAGGAGAATGCCGCCTATCTCCGCGAGCTCTGCCTCGACGGGCTTATGAAGAAGTATTCCAACCCGGACGACGAGATAAAAAGCAGGCTCGACTATGAGCTTGGAGTTGTGGAGCGGATGGGCTTTGTCGATTATTATCTAATCGTCTGGGACTTTATCCGGTTCGCAAAGTCCCAAAAAATCATGGTTGGCCCGGGCAGGGGGAGCGGTGCAGGTTCGCTTGCGGCTTATTGTTTGGATATCACCGATGTGGATCCGATAAAATACGGCCTGCTGTTTGAGCGCTTTTTAAATCCGGAGCGCGTCTCGATGCCCGACTTCGATATCGACTTCTGCTATGAACGGAGGCAGGAGGTCATTGATTATGTCGGGCGGAAATACGGCGAGGGGCACGTTTGCCAGATTATCACCTTTGGAACGATGGCGGCGAGGGGAGTTATACGCGACGTTGGGCGCGTGCTTCGAGTGCCGTATGCGGAGGTGGACAAGCTCGCGAAGCTTGTGCCGAACGAGCTGAAGATGACGCTGAAACACGCGCTGGAGCTTTCCACGGAGTTAAAAGGGCTATACGACTCCAATGAAACGATAAGAAAGGTGATCGACCTTTCGATGAAGCTTGAGGGCTTGCCGAGGCACAGCTCCACTCATGCGGCGGGGGTAGTCGTTTCCGGAGTGCCGTTGCGCACCGTGGTTCCGCTTCAATGCAACGATGAGGTCTTAACAACGCAGTTTCCCATGACGACGATAGAGGAGCTGGGACTGCTGAAAATTGATTTTCTTGGGCTTAGAACCTTAACCATCATACAGGACGCGCTGAATTTCATCGAGGAACAGGGGAAAACGCCTCCCGATCTCTCCGGGAACGACTTTTCGGATCCGGCGGTCTATGAGATGATAGCCGAAGGGAAGACGGACGGGGTGTTCCAGCTTGAATCCTCCGGAATGCGAAGATTCCTGACTCAGCTAAGGCCCGACTGCTTCGAGGATCTGATAGCCGGAATCTCGCTATACAGGCCCGGGCCGATGGAGTCTATCCCCAAATATGTTCGCGGCAAGCACGAGCCGGCTTCGGTGGCATATGCGCACGAAAAGCTCAAGCCGATATTGGACACAACCTACGGCTGTATGGTCTATCAGGAGCAGGTTATGGAGATAGTCCGCGCGCTTGCGGGCTATTCATACGGCAGGAGCGATCTGGTACGCCGCGCCATGAGCAAAAAGAAGCACGACGTTATGGCGAAGGAGCGGGAGTATTTCGTATACGGCACAGAGGGGGTCGACGGCGCGGTTAAGCGCGGGGTGAGCGCCCAGGTTGCGAACCGCATCTTCGACGAGATGATGGATTTCGCCTCCTACGCCTTCAACAAATCCCATGCCGCCGGCTATGCAGTACTTTCATACCGCACCGCTTATCTTGAGAAGTATTTCCCCGTCGAGTTCATGGCGGCAACGATCAACGGCTACATGAGCAATTCGGACGCGGTTGCCAACTATGTCTACGCCGCGAGAAGGCAGGGTATAAAGGTTTTACAGCCCGATGTGAACAGCAGCAGGGCGAAGTTTTCCGTTGAAAACGGGGCGATCAGATTCGGTTTGGGCGCTGTAAAAAACGTCAGCGCAGGGCTCATGGCGAATACCGTTATGGAGCGCGAGCGAAACGGGAAGTTCACCAGCTTTTTCGACTTTGTAAATCGCACCGACGGGCTGAATAAGCGAATGCTTGAATGCCTCATATGCGCGGGCGCTTTTGATGGGATGAATGTCAAGCGGTCGCAACTTCTTGCGGTATACGAGCAAGCGCTGGAGGGGGCGGCGCGGGAACGCAAGACGCGGGATACCGGCCAGCTTTCCCTCTTTGACATGGATGATGTAAAATCGGATTTTGGGGATATGTCAATCCGCCTGCCCCAAATCGACGAGATGAACCCGCATTTAAAGCTACAGCGCGAGCGCGAGGCAATGGGCTTGTATCTCAGCGGGCATCCGCTGGACGATTATACCGCCGTATTGGACAAGCTCAGGTATTCCGTGCAGGATATAATGGACGCGGACGGAACGGGCGAACCGGGCGATAATGCGATTGTAGAGGTGGGCGGAATGCTCAACCAATGCAAGCAGAGACCCACCAAGTCCAACAGCGGAATGATGGGCTACGGGGTATTGGAGGGCGTGACCGGAAGCGTTGAGGTTGTGGTATTTCCGGCGAAACTTCTGGAGTATTCGAGATACTTTCATGACGAGAGCGAGGTTTTAATTACGGGCAGGCTGAATATCCGTGAGGACAGAGCAAACTCCCTGCTGATAGAAACCCTGTCCCCGCTCGAAACCGCCACAAAGAGGTTGTATATCCGCCTGCCGAGCTTGAAGGTGGAGGAAACCCAGCGTGTTAAGCGGATAATCAGGCAGTTCCCGGGGGGAACGCCCATCACGTTGGTCGACGGCGGGAAGCGGGCGGCAAAAGCGGCGCCGCCGGAGTGGAACGTGCGGATTAACGACACGGTGTTGATGCTGCTAAAGTCGGAGTTTGGAGAGGAGAATTTAGTTTATAAATGAAAAGGGAAGCGCCGGTTAAGAAGAACCAGGACATTGAGATAGAAATAGACGCCCTTGCCAGCGAAGGGCAGGGGATAGGCAGAATTGAAGGCTACACGGTATTCGTGCCCTATGCCTTGCCAAAGGAAAGGGTTATGGCGCATATAATCAAGGTGAATACGGGCTATGCGATAGCCAAGCTGACCGAGGTGTTGAGCCCAAGCCCCGACAGGGTGAAGCCGCGATGCCCCGCGTTCTTTGCCTGTGGCGGGTGCAATTTGCAACATATGTCATATGAGAAACAGCTCGAATTCAAACGCCAAACGGTTTTTGACGCTCTAACGCGAATCGGAGGGCTTTCGGATATTGAGGTTGAACCTACGCTCGGAATGGAGGAGCCCTGGCGCTACCGCAACAAAGGGAGCTTTCCAACGGGAACGGTGGGCGGCGAAACGGTCGTGGGCTTTTTCGCGCCGCGAAGCCACAGGCTTGTTCCGATCTTCGACTGTCCGATTTCCGACAGTCGGGTTACTGATACGGCTCAAAAGGTGGCTGAATGGGCAAACGAAAACAAAATTCAGGTATACGATGAGGAGACCGGGAAGGGAGCGCTCCGGCATATCGTCGTGAGGGCGACGCAGGAGGGCGGAATCATGGCGGTCATCGTCACGGCGGGCAAGCTTCCGCGAATTGAAAGGCTGATAGAGAAGCTCGACGGAATAGTGGACAGCCTGTATCATAACAACAATCCCGACAAAACAAATGTGATCTTCGGATCCGATTTCCATCCCATCTATGGGGCGAGCGTTCTGACCGAAAAGATTTGCGGGAACAGAATACTCGTGAGCCCGCGCTCATTCTTGCAGGTCAATTCTGCCCAATGCGAGCGCCTGTACGAGATAGTCATGGAGCTTCTGAAACCGGGACGCAACGAAAGCGTCGCCGATATCTATTGCGGCGTTGGAACGATGTCGCTGATGATTGCCAATGAGGCGAAGCGGGTTATCGGAATTGAAAACGTAGCGGAGGCGATAACCGATGCCAAGCGCAACGCAGCGTTGAACGGGCTAAGCAACCTTGAGTTCATCTGCGGCGACGCCGAAACCGTGCTTCCCAAGCGCGTTGCGGACGGCTTGAAGCTCAACGCCGCCGTCCTCGACCCGCCGAGAAAGGGCTGTGAGGAGCGTGTGCTAAAAGCGGTTGTCAACAGCGGCGTGAAGCGGATAGTCTATGTCTCCTGCAACCCCGCCACGCTCGCCCGCGACCTAAAATATCTCACCGAACAGGGCCTCCACCCCACGTCCATCCACCCCGTCGATATGTTCCCCCACACCTCACATGTGGAGACGATAGTGGGGCTACAAAGGGAAACCTTGTAGAAATCCTTAGGTTTAGGTGCTTTGTCAACATAAATTCCAAGGTCAACTGCCCCCATAATAAGCCGCTCAAGACCCCAATCACGGTCTTAATCGCAATAAACACCGAGTGCAGGAACACAATTTAGCGTTCCTGCTACATTTTAATCTCACTTCGACAGCATTCTTGCAAGCGTGCTGGCTTTATGCTATACTTTATTTGAAGAATATACCTGTTTTGAGGGAGAGGCTACCGAAGGGTTTGCCCTTTTGGAAAATGAGGACTTAAATGAGGATATAAGAAAGCGTCACTCACACGCCTGTAATATAAATAGGATAGCAACCTATTGTAGATTATTAATACGAAATAAACATCCTGAGGAGGTGAAATAGATGGCTAAAAAGGAGAGAAACTTGAATGCTGCTGCTAAAGCCAAAAAAGATGAATTTTATACGCAGCTAACTGATATTGAAAAGGAGATGCGTCATTATAGGAAGCACTTCAAGGATAAGACGGTATTTTGCAACTGTGACGATCCATTCGAAAGTAACTTCTTCAAATATTTTACTATGAATTTCAACCGACTTGGTCTGAAAAAACTTATCGCTACTTGTTATGCAAGTTCTCCAATAGCTAACACACAACTATCGTTGTTTAATGTTATTGGCACAGAAGAAAGCAAACAAAATAAAGCCTATAAGGCAGTTGTGACGAAAGTATATGACAAAACAGGCGACGGTGGCGTCGATATGTTTGATGTGGCAGAACTGTTTAAGTCTGGCGAGAATGAACTTGCTGAACTTGATGGCGATGGTGATTTTAGATCTGATGAGTGTTTGGCACTACTTGATGAGTCTGATATTGTAGTTACAAATCCACCGTTTTCTTTATTCAGAGAATATGTTTCGGTACTTATGGAGCATAAAAAGCATTTTATTATTATTGGAAATCAAAATGCTATAACTTATAAAGACTTTTTTCCCTATCTGAAAGAAAATAAAATATGGTTAGGTAATGGATTTGCAGGTAATGTTGGCTTTTTCTCATCTCCGTATGAAGATATAGCGGCTTCCTCACAACATAAGGAAGGGTTAATCCGAGTGTCTGGTGTTATGTGGTTTACAAATATTGATATCAAAAAGCGACACGAACAGTTGATACTTGTTAAGCATATGATAAAGAAAGCTTTTTGGAATCTTGCCGCGCCCGGATGTGATGAGCATTATTTGGCGCATCAAATTCGAAAAAGTGAAGGCTTTATTCCGGAGCTTGATTTTGTTCTGGAGGAGGACGGAAAAATAATAGGGCATA
>JAUNBM010000038.1 GCA_030527115.1 Clostridia bacterium | reverse complement strand
AACCACGGCGTCCTTCCCTCAGCTTGATTTGCGCAGAAAAACTTGACACGAACTTGAGAATGTTTGAGCTTTACAAAAGCGAAAAAAACTGTTATTATAAAAGGTGGAGGACGGAATGGTACTGTCGATTGGATGCGATCACGGAGCATACGAGCTTAAAGAGACGATAAAACGGCATCTGCTTGAATTGGGGCACGAAGCGCTTGACTTCGGCTGTCACTCAACGCAGAGTACCGATTACCCGCCCTTTGCCTTTGAAGCGGCTGAAGCGGTTGCGAGTGGACGGGCCGAGCGCGGAATAGTGCTTTGCACCACGGGTATCGGGGTTTGCATCTGCGCCAATAAGGTTCGCGGAATTCGTTGCGCGCTTTGCTGCGACGTTAAATCCGCCCGTCTCACACGTTTGCACAATAATGCCAATATGCTTGCGCTCGGCGCAGGCATTATTTCTAAGGAGCTTGCCATAGAGATAACCGACGAGTGGCTTTCCACCGAATTTGAAGGCGGAAGGCATCAAAGGCGCGTCGATTTAATAACCGAGTATGAAAACAGAAATTTGAAAGGGGAGCATAAATGAGCAAAGTAACCGTTATAGATCACCCGCTGGTTCAGCACAAGCTGTCCCTGCTCAGGGACAAAAATACGGGCGCGAAGTCCTTTCGCGAATTGGTAAACGAGCTTGCCCTGCTTATGGGCTACGAGGTGACGAAGAATCTGCCGCTCAAGGAGACGGTTATCGAAACCCCGATGCAGGAGACCACGGTCAAGGTGCTGGAGAATGAAAAGATAGCGGTGGTTCCGATCCTTCGCGCCGGACTGGGAATGGCGGACGGCATTATGAACCTCATCCCCAACGCCAAGCTCGGCCATATCGGAATGTACCGCAATCCGGACACGCTTATGCCGACAAGCTATTATTGCAAGCTTCCGCCCGATATCAGCGAGCGCGAAACGATAATAGTCGATCCGATGCTGGCTACCGGCAACTCCGCGATAGAGGCGGTCAAGGTGGTGAAGGAGGCTGGCTCGCAGAGCATTCGGCTCGTGTGCCTAATCGCCGCTCCCGAAGGGATATATGCGATGCAGATTGCATATCCGGATGTGGACATCTATGTTGCGAGCATAGATACGAAGCTCAATGAACACGGCTATATCGTCCCCGGACTTGGAGATGCGGGCGATAGATTGTTCGGAACAAAATAGAGGTGGATCATGCAAACGATGATGGAACAGATAACGCTGACGGAGAACCGGGCGGAGGAGATTCGTCAGAAAGCCGCTTTGGACGCCCGCGAGAGCATAGCCGGCAAGAAGATCGAGTGCGATAATCGGCTTCAGGAGGCGGAAGAAACGGAGCGCACGGCAACGAAGCTTGCCGTTTCGCAGGCGGAAACCGACGGCGCCGCGCTGGCGGACGCGATAAAGGCTCAGGCGGAGCGGGAGATCGAGAAGAAGCGTGAAATAGCTGAGCAGAGGATTCCCCAGGCCGTCGCCTATCTTTTGGAAAGGGCTGAAACGCTGCAATGATTGTTGCGATGAAGAGGCTGAGGCTCATCGCACATAAGCAGGATGAAGCCGATATATTGAAGTCTTTGCAGGAGGCCGAGGCGGTTCAGGTCATAAGGCTTTTGGAAGAAGCCAAGGCGGACGAGGAGCTGGACAGGCTTGAACAGCGCGGCGCGCAGTTGACGGACTCGCTGGACGCGGTTAAACCCTATGCAAAGAAGGCGGGCTTTTTCACGCCGAAGCGGGAGGAGAAGCTGGAGCAGATTCAGAGCAAGGTGGACGAGGGCTTAAAGCTCAGCCGCGACCTTGAAGTTCTGATTCGCCGCCGCAATACGCTGAGAGCGGAGATAGATAAGAACAATTCAACGATAGCCGCCCTGCGCCCGTTTGAGAGATTCCCATACGAGATGCAAAGCGTGGAGCAGAGCAAGCACGTCCGTTGCTTTTTGGGGCTGATAGCCTCCAAGGATTTGGACGCGCTGTACAACCAGGACTTTATCTCCGTGGAGCTGTATGGCGAGGGGACGAGCATAGCGGCGCTGGCGGCGTGCCATGTTGACGACGCTAAGGCGGCGTCCACCTTCTTTAAGAGCATAGATTGGACTGACGTCGTGTTTCCGAAGCTCAGCGGCACGCCCGCGGAGGCGATGGCGGCGTTGCAGGCGAGGAACGACGAGATAAACCGCGAGCTGGAGAAGCTTGAGGAAGAATTAAAAGCCTTTGCGGAAAATGCTGATGTTTTGCAGGACGCGGCGGACGCCACGCTTATTGAGCGCGACAGGGCGCGGGCGGCGACTGCGCTTGCTAAGACGCGCTCGGCCTTCGTTTTGGAGGGCTGGGTTCGGGAGGACGAAGCGCAGAAAGCGGAGCAGGCGGTTGCGGCGGTCACGGACGCTTACAGTTGGGAGATATTTGAGCCGGAGGAGGACGAGATTCCGCCTTCCGTCGTTCAAAACAATGCCTTCGTAAAGCCGTTCGAGCAGGTGCAGACCCTCTATTCCCGTCCGGACCCCCGCGGCATCGACGGCACCCCGTTCATGACCCCCTGCTACATACTTTTGTTCGGGCTCATGCTTTCGGACGCGGGCTACGGAATCATCCTCTCGATCGGAGCGTGGCTGTATCTAAAGTTTAAAAAGCCGCGCGGGATGTCGGGCGGAGTTGTGCGCGTGCTGTTTTGGGGCGGTCTTTCCACGATAGTATGGGGAGTTCTTGTCGGCACCTTCTTCGGGCTTTCGCTGAAGGAGGAGATTGGGCTGTTCCCGCTGTGGTTCGATCCCATGACGGATTCGATGACGATGCTGGGCTTATGCTTCGGCCTCGGAGTAATACATATCCTGTTCGGCTATATTCTGAAGATGAAGGTTGCCTTCGACAATAAGGACTGGCAATCCGCCATATTCGACGCCTTGTCGTGGATATTGATAATACTCGGGCTCGTGCTGTATCTGGTTCCCTCGCTGGTAAGCGGCTTGCCCGCCATCATGCAGACGATAGGCCTTCCCATGGCAGGGCTGGGCGCGCTGTTGATCCTGCTGTTTAAGGGAAGGGGCAAGAAGAACCCCTTAAAGCGCACGATATCGGGGCTGGGCGAGCTGTACAACGTTTCGAGCCTGCTTGCGGATATCCTCTCCTATGCGCGACTGTTTGCGCTGGGCATAGCAACGGGGGTTATAGCTCAGGTGTTTAACGACCTCTGCGGAATGCTCATGGGCGGAAGCAACCCGATAATGGCGGTGCTGGGCTTCATAATAGGTTGCGCACTTTTGGTGGCATTGCACCTGTTCAACATCGCGATAAATACGCTTGGCGCGTTCGTTCACTGCGCAAGACTGCAGTATGTTGAGTTTTACGGCAAGTTCTACGAGGCGGGCGGCAGGGAGTTCGTCCCCTTGGGTTACAGAACAAAATATATAAACGTAGAAAAATAAGTTAATTAATAACTGGAGGAAACAAACATGGATGGAATCGTATTGGCAACCTTGGGCGCTGCGTTGGCGGCTGTATTGGCAGGAATTGGCAGCGCAATAGGCGTTGGTATCGCAGGACAGGCTTCGGCGGGCGCAGTTTCGGAGAATCCCGAGCTTTCCGGCTCCTGCTTGGTCTTGCAGCTCTTGCCCGGAACGCAGGGCATCTACGGGCTTCTGATAGCGTTCGTTATCGCGAGCAATGCCGGGCTTTTGGGTAGCGGAGCGAGCATCACCGTTCAGCAGGGCTGGCAGTATCTGTTTGCAGGGCTTCCCATCGCGCTGGGCGGGCTTATGTCCGCGATATTCCAGGGCAAGGTTGCGGTTTCTGCGATCAACATGGTTACAAAGCGGCCGGATCAGAGCGGCAAGGGCATCTTGATGGCGATTATGGTCGAGACCTACGCGGTTTTGGCGTTGCTGATCTCCTTCTTGCTCGTTGTCAATATCTAAAAAAGAGGGAACCATGCAAAGTGTCAGCAACAAGGACAAGCTGTTGTCGCGCATAATCGGAGACGCCGAGGCGGATGCAAGCCGGGTCAGAGAGCAGACGGAGCAAACCCTGCAGAGCATGGACGCCGAGTGTCAAAGAAGCATCGACGAGCTTAAAGCCGTGCATCTGCGCAATCGCGAGCAGGCGATTGCGGCGATAATGGACGGCAATCGCACCCGTGCGGCGCTGGACGGCAGAAAGGCCGACCTTGCGAGCCGGAGGCTTGTAATAGACAAGGTGTTCGAGAAGGCTTATGAGGAGCTTTTGCGGCTGGAAAGCGGCAAGCGGCTCAACCTGTTTCGGAGCATACTGACTGCGGAAGCCGTGGCGGGGGATACCATAATCCCAAGCCCGGTGGACAGGGCGGGGCTTCGGGAGCTTTTGTCCGGGCTGGATATCGAGCTGAAGCTTTCCAACGAGGATGCGAAGATAGACGGCGGCTTTATAATCCGCGGCAAGAGCTATGAAAAGGACTGCTCGATGAAGTCCGTTTTGGATTTACTGCGGACAGAGGAAGAAACGGCGGTTGCGGTGCAACTGTTTCAATAGGACTAAGGAGGCGCTATGCCACAACCAAGCTATGCTTATGCCTGTGCGCGGATAAGCGCGCTGGAAAAGAGGCTTTTCGATGAAACCGCTCTTCGCAGGATGGCTGAAAGCAGTCTGCAGGATGCAATGCGGTTGCTTTTGGATTCGCGTTACGGCTTCAATGCCGAGGCGAGCGAGGCGGACATTGAAAAGCTGATCGGAAACGAGCTTACGGAGGCGGCAAGGGAGGTTCGAGAACTTTCCCCCAAGCCCGAGATGACGGATCTGTTTCTGCTAAAAAACGATATAGCGAACCTCAAACAGCTCATCAAGGCGAGGCTGGTAGCGCAGGATGGGATAGACTGGCAACCGGGCGGAATTTTCGGCAGGGAGCTGTTGGAATACTGCGTTTCCAATTCGGATTACCGCCAGCTTCCTCCTGAGCTTTGCGAGGCGCTTAACCGGCTTGAGAAGCGGCTTGAGCTGAGCGTGGAGCCTCAGAATATCAGCATCTCGCTCGATGCGGCATATCTTGACTACGCAATGAAAAAGGCAGGGAAGAACCCGTTCTTGCTTCACTATTTTAAAGCCGAAGCCGATTTCGACAATCTCCTGACCTTTTTACGGATGCGGGCTATGGGCGCGGGTTTGGAGCAGTTCCACGATGTGATGCTCCCCGAAGGCGGGATTTGGCACAAGGATCTGCTGAACGCATACGAACTTTCGTTTGACGCGCTCAACCGCTTCATGCGCGAGAGCGTTTGCCGGGACGCAATATTGGAAGGACTCAATCAGATGCAACAGACCGGAAGCATCGGGGAGGTCGAGCGCGCGAGGGACAATTACCTGCTGAAGCTCTTAAAGGATCGCAAGCACGACCGTGAGAGCATCTTTCCGATAATTGGCTACTATATAGCCAAGGAGCGGGAGGCAAAGGCGATTCGGCTGGTGATAACCGCGAAGCGGAACGGACTTTCAGAGGAGGTCATATTCGGAAGGCTGGTGAATCTGTATGGCTAAGATGGGAGTAATAGGTGATCGCGATTCGGTCTTGCTGTTCAAGGCGGTGGGACTGGACGTGTTCTGCGAGACGGACGGCGAAAAGGCGAATATGCTGTTGCACCGTTTGGCGCGGCAGGGCTATGCGGTCGTCTATGTAACCGAAACGCTCTATCCGCATTGCAAGGAGACGATTTTGGAATATCAGGCGCAGGCCTATCCTGCGATCATACCCATACCCGACGCCACGGGAACCCGTAATATCGGCATGGGCGCGTTGAAGCAAAACGTCGAGAAGGCGGTCGGCGTGGATATACTGTTTAATAACTAAAGGAGTGGCAATATGCAAGGCACAATAATCAAGGTATCGGGTCCCCTCATCGTGGCGAACGGCATGGCGGACGTTCAGATGTACGATGTCGTTCGCGTATCCGATAAAAAGCTTATAGGGGAGGTCATAGAGCTTCGCGAGGATCGCGCCTCGATTCAGGTTTACGAGGAAACCGGCGGAATTGGCCCGGGCGAACCCGTCGAGAGTACGGGCGCGCCGCTGTCGGTTGAGCTTGCGCCGGGGCTGATCACCTCGATTTTCGACGGCATTCAGCGTCCGCTGTCCAAGATACGGGAGCAGGCGGGCGACAGAATCACCCGTGGAATCATGGTGAATTCGCTGGATCATGAAAAGCTGTGGAACTTCGTGCCGACTGCCAAGGTTGGCGACGAGTTGCAGGCGGGCGACGTTCTCGGAACGGTTCAGGAGAGCGAGGCGGTTTTGCACAAGATTATGGTTCCGCCGAACGTTTCGGGCAGGCTCGAATGGATATTCGAGGGCGAGAGCAATATCACTAACCCGATAGCGCGGCTCAGTCGGGACAACGAGACGATAGAGCTTCCGATGATGCAACGCTGGCCGGTGCGGCGGGGCAGGCCCTATGCCGAAAAGGTTTCGCCCAGCGAGCCGATGATAACCGGACAGCGCGTTATAGACACCCTGTTCCCGGTGGCAAAGGGCGGAGTCGCCGCAGTTCCGGGCCCGTTTGGAAGCGGCAAGACGGTGGTTCAGCACCAGCTGGCAAAGTGGGCGGATGCGGATATAATCGTCTATGTAGGTTGCGGCGAACGCGGAAACGAGATGACCGACGTTCTGATGGAGTTCCCCGAGCTGAAAGACCCGCGTACCGGGCTTTCGCTGATGAAGCGCACGGTTTTGATTGCGAACACCTCCGATATGCCGGTTGCGGCGCGTGAGGCTTCGATATATACGGGAATAACGATAGCGGAGTATTTCCGCGATATGGGCTACAAGGTGGCGATAATGGCGGACTCAACGTCCCGCTGGGCGGAGGCTCTGCGCGAGATGTCGGGCCGTCTGGAGGAGATGCCGGGCGAGGAGGGCTATCCCGCCTATCTTTCGAGCCGGTTAGCGGAGTTCTATGAGCGGGCAGGAATAGTCAAAACCCTGGGCAGCGAGGGAAGGCTCGGCGCGGTTTCCGCGATCGGCGCAGTATCCCCTCCGGGCGGCGATATATCCGAGCCGGTTTCGCAGGCGACGCTTAGAATCGTCAAAGTTTACTGGGGACTTTCGTCCAAGCTGGCTTATGCCCGCCATTTTCCGGCGATCGACTGGTTGCAGTCCTATTCGCTCTATCTCGACAGGCTTTCCGAGTGGTTCTCCGACAATGTCAGCCCCGAGTGGCCGGCGATGGTTCAGCGGACGATGCATCTTTTGCAGGAGGAGAGCGAGCTTGAGGAGATAGTGCGGCTTGTCGGTATCGACGCCCTGTCCTATAAGGACAGGCTGACTTTGGAGGCGGCGCGGGCGATTCGCGAGGACTATCTGCACCAGAATGCGTTCCACGAGGTCGACACCTATACCTCCCCGAAGAAGCAGTATTTGATGCTGAAAATCATCCTTGCCAACTACGACAAGAACCTGGAGGCGCTGGAGCAGGACGCTTCGTTCAACAAGCTGATCGGACTTCCGGTACGCGAGAAGATAGGCCGACTGAAATATGTGCCCGAAGCCGAGGTGGAGGAGCAGTACAAGGCGATAGCCGCCGAGATGGACGCGGAGATTTTTGAGCTGACAAAAGGAGGTCAGGGTCAATGAGAAAAGAGTACAGGACGATATCCGAGGTTGTAGGCCCCCTGATGCTGGTCAACGAGGTCTCGGGCGTAAAATATGACGAGCTGGTGGAGATCGAGCAGGCGGACGGAAGCGTGCGGCGCGGCAAGGTTTTGGAAGTTAACGGCGACAAGGCCATGGTTCAGCTCTTTGAAGGCTCGCAGGGCTTGAAGATAAGCAGCAGTAAAGCGAGATTTTTGGGCAGATCCATCACGCTCGACGTAGCTCCCGATATGCTGGGGCGCGTATTCGACGGAATGGGCAAGCCCAAGGACGGCGGCCCCGCGCTGATAGCTGAGAAGCATCTCGATATAAACGGCACGCCGATGAATCCAACCTCCCGCGACTATCCGAGCGAGTTCATCCAAACCGGAATATCCGCCATCGACGGACTGAATACCCTGGTGCGCGGCCAAAAGTTGCCGGTGTTCTCCGGTTCGGGCTTGCCGCACGCGAATCTTGCGGCGCAGATAGCGCGGCAAGCGCGGGTTCTGGGCTCGGATGAAAAGTTCGCGGTCGTGTTCGCCGCCGTTGGAATCACCTTTGAGGAGGCGGACTTCTTTATCAGCGATTTTAGAAAGACCGGAGCGATTGAGCGCACCGTAACCTTTATCAACCTTGCAAACGATCCCGCAATCGAGCGTATAGCGACCCCGCGAATGGCGATAACTGCCGCCGAGTATCTGGCTTACGAGCTGGGAATGCACGTTCTGGTAATCATAACGGATATCACCAACTACGCCGAGGCTCTGCGCGAGATATCTGCGGCGCGCAAGGAGGTGCCGGGACGGCGCGGTTACCCCGGCTATATGTATACCGACCTTGCGACGATGTACGAGCGGGCGGGAAGGATAAAGGAGAATGCGGGCTCGATTACGATGATACCGATCTTGTCGATGCCGGAGGACGACGTTACGCACCCGATTCCCGACCTTACCGGATATATCACCGAGGGGCAGATCATACTGTCCCGCGAGCTGTATCGTAAGGGCTTAACCCCTCCGATTAACGTTCTGCCCTCGCTCAGCCGTCTGAAGGACAAGGGCATAGGCAAGGGGAAGACGAGGGAGGATCACGCGGATACGATGAACCAGCTCTTCTCCGCATATTCGAGAGGCAAGGACGCCAAGGAGCTGGCGGTAATTCTGGGCGACGCCGCATTGTCGGACGTCGATAAGCTGTATGCGAAGTTCTCCGACGCTTTTGAGCAGGAATATGTCTCCCAGGGATACTATACCAACCGCACGATAGAGGAAACCCTTGAGCTGGGCTGGAAACTGCTGGGAATTTTGCCGAAGGCCGAGCTAAAGCGTATTCGCGACGAATATCTCGATAAGTATTACAAGGAGGCGTAGCCGTGGCTTCGATGATGCAGGTGAAGCCCACGCGAATGGAGCTTTCCAACCTCAAAAAGAGGCGGACGGTTGCTATTCGCGGGCACAAGATGATGAAGGACAAGCGCGACGAGCTGGTGCGCCGCTTCATCGTGCTGGCGCGGCGGAATAAGGAGTTGCGCGTCGAGGTCGAAAAGAAACTCAATACGGCGATGAAGTCCTTTGTGCTTGCAAGGGCGGTAATGAGCGGCACGGAGATTGAGGAGGCGCTGTTGTATCCCGCCCGTGCGGTTCAGGTGGAGGCAAAGACGCAGTCCATCCTGTCCATACCGGTTCCGAAGCTCACGATGGATACGCAGGAGGGCTTTGTCTATCCCTATGGCTTTGCGTCCACGGGAGCCGATTTGGATTTGGCGGTGCAGTCCCTCGCTGAGGTGTTGCCGCTTATGCTGGAGCTTGCCGAGATTGAGAAAGCCTGCTCGCGGCTGGCGGATGAGATTGAAAAGACGAGGAGGCGCGTAAACGCGCTTGAATACGTTATGATTCCGCAGTTTGATGAAACGATAAGAAGGATTCAAATGAAGCTCGACGAGAACGAGCGCGGCAATCTGACGAGGCTGATGAAGACCAAGGATATGCTTCAGGAACAGCAAAAATAAGCGAACACGGCGGAATATTATGGGTTTTTTCCCAATTTACCGACCGGCTTTGATTAATTCGCAAGACCCGCTACTTAAAACAATGGCGGGTTTTTTGTTTTCGCCTGTGCAAAATCTGTGTAAAATCGCCGCGGAACGGGGCGCGGAGCATCGGGAGGGGCAATTTCCCTCTTGCAAGAAAGCTAAAAACAAGGTACAATACCAATGCCGCACTAGACGGGGAGTTAGCGGTGCCCTGCACTCGCAATCCGCTGTAGCGAGGTACAATCCCCGTCCTGAGGCAGTCTATCTGTGGGGTTCGGTCTGAACACGGAGTGTTGAGATTCGGGACCTGTGCAACCGAATGCCGTGAACCATGTCAGATCTTGACGGAAGCAGCATTAAGCGGATTTTTCGGTGTGCCGCAGGCAAGCCTGAATGGAGCCACCGATTCAGAGCCCACTCGGAGGTAGCTGTCGAAGGATGGGTGTGCGGCTTTTTTTGTGCAGGAGAGGTGAAAATGGAGCAGTTTTCGGTCTTTGATATAATCGGCCCGAGGATGACGGGGCCGTCAAGCTCGCATACGGCGGGGGCTGTTCGGCTCGCGCATACGGCGGCGCATATAGTCGGCAAGCCTATTTCCAAGGTGAAGTTCACCCTGTACGGCTCGTTTGCTGAGACGGGGCGCGGACACGGAACCGACAAGGCGCTTATAGCGGGCATACTCAGGCTGATGCCCGACGATGCGCGGATAAAGGACGCATATCAGCTCGCTCAGGATGCTGAACTCATGGTGGAATTTGAATATTCGGACGCGCCGGTGAAGCATCCGAACACCGTTAGAATATCGGCTCAGGACAGGGACGGCGAAAAAACCGAGGTGGTGGGCCAGTCGGTCGGAGGCGGGAATATTTTGATAACGGAGATCAACGGCCTCGACGTTGAGCTTACCGGCGACTATCCGACGCTGATAGTACAGCATAGCGACGTTCCGGGCGTAATTGCGGAGGTCTCCCACGTTTTAGCGCAGTTGGGAATCAATATCGCGTTCATGCGCGTATTCCGGCATGGCAGGGGCGAGGACGCCTATATGTGCATAGAAACCGACACGCCGGTTACCGGCGAGATGCAAACGATAATTACGAGCCTGTGCAAGAGCATACAGAAGCTCTTTGCGGTATAAGGAGGTTAGGATGCAGTCCCGCATTTTTGAAAGCGGAAAAGCGCTCGCGGACTACTGCGAGCGGCACGGAATAAGCCTTGGGGAGGCCATGTTGCAGCGCGAGGTTGCGCTCGGCGAGCGGACACGGGCGGAGATCGAGGGCGAGATGTGCAAGAGCCTGGAGGTCATGCGCGAATCGGTGCGCAAGGGGCTTACGGAGCGGGTGGAGTCGGTCAGCGGGCTGTCGGGAGGCGAGGCCATGCGCCTGTTTAGGTATGCCAAATACAATCCTTTTACCGGAAGCAACACCTGCCGTGCGGCTGCATCGGCGATGGCGGTGGTGGAGGTCAACGCGGCGATGGGTTGCATAGTTGCGGCGCCAACGGCGGGAGCCAGCGGAATACTGCCCGGAGTGCTTTTGGAATGCGCGATAGAGCGTGGCTGGACGGACGATCAGCTTGTACGGGGGCTGTTTACTGCCGGAGCAGTTGGAATGCTGTTCGCAAAGAATGCGACAATCTCCGGTGCGGACGGCGGTTGTCAGGCCGAAACCGGAGTTGCGGCGGCGATGGCGGCGGCCGCGCTGGTGGAGCTTTCGGGCGGAAGCCCCGAACAGGCTCTGGATGCGGCGGCGATGGCGATAAAGAATGTGCTGGGTCTCGTCTGCGATCCGGTTGCCGGGCTGGTGGAATGCCCCTGCATCAAGCGGAACGCGCTCGGAGCCGCGAATGCGATGATCTGCGCCGATATGACGCTTTGCGGAATCACCAGCATGATTCCCTTCGACGAGGTGGTGACGGCAATGTATTCGGTGGGCAGGGATATGCGAAAGGAATACCGTGAAACTGCCAAGGGCGGGCTTGCGGTAACGCCAACGGGCAAGGCGGTAGCCGATAGGATGAACCGTCTCCACAAGACCGAGATATAGTTTCTAAAAAATGGAGCGCGGCGTGTAGCCGCGCTCCGCGTATTCTCAAAGCCGGAGGAGGCTAAAGACTGTTTGGGAAGTCCTTATCATACTGCTCGGCAAGCCGCAACTGCCAGTCGCTTGTCGGCTCGAGCTTGCCGAAGAAGAAGCGGAGAACCCGCGGCTCCTCGATAAAGCGAAGCCCGCCGATCAGTTCGCGGTGGCGGTGCAACCACACGATCCGGTCTATTGCATATTTTATCTGCGAAAGGGTAAAAACCCTGCGGGGCACGGCAAGCCGCAAAAGCTCAACGGCGGCGGCAGGCTCCGTGCCGTCGGGTTCGCGCTGTTCGGAGAGGGTGCCGCGCTCCATCCCGCGAATCCCGCCCGCAATGTAAGCCGCGCAGGCAAGCGCCGCCGCAGGATAATCGTGGGAGTTCAAATGCGGGAGAAATTCCCTTGCGTTGACGTGACAACCCAGCCCGCCGGCGGGGGTGACGACGGGAACGCCGTTTTTTATAAACTCATTGACCATAAATTCAATGAACTGAGGGCCTTGGGCAACTATCTGCTCATCCATGGTTTCGTCAAGACCGACGGTTATCGCTTCCATCTCGCGCACACTCATGCCGCCATAGGTCAAAAAGCCCTCAAAAACCGTGACGAGTTCGCGCATCTTCTCATAGTCCTTACGGTTGCGGATACAGATGCCTCCGCCGCGCCCAAAGCCAAATTTGCGTGCCGAAAAGTATATAATGTCAAACTGATCCGCAACAGCGCGGGTTATCTGACGAATGCTCATGCCCTTACAGCGGGGTTCCCGCTCGTGCATGAAGAAAAGGTTGTCCTGAAGCAGGGAGGCGTCCATTAGCAGGATGATTCCTAATTCATGCGCTATCTTGGAAACCGCCTCGATATTCTCAAGCGATATCGGCTGACCTCCGATGAGGTTAGTTCCCGCCTCGATGCGAATAAAGGGGATGTTCTCTGCGCCGTTGCGCTCAATACATTCGCGTAGCTTATTAAGATCCACATTCCCCTTGAAGGGGTGGCTATGGGATGTAATCAAGCCCTCGTCGATAATCAGCTCCTCCACGCGCCCTCCGAGACGGGTTATATGCGCCTTGGTGGTGGTGAAGTGAAAGTTCATCGGGATGACCGTTCCGGGTCTGACATAGGTTTCGGCTAAGATGTTTTCGGCGGCGCGCCCCTGGTGCGTGGGAAGGAAGTAGTCCATGCCGAAAATCTCGTGTAGCTTTTGCTCCAGGCGGAAGAAGGTTTCGCTTCCCGCATAGCTGTCGTCGGCAATCATCATCGCCGCCATCTGCCTGTCGCTCATAGCGTTTACGCCGCTGTCCGTAAGCATGTCCAAAAAGATGTCGCGATTCTTGAGCAGGAAGGTGTTGTTGCCGGCTTCGGCAATCCGCTTTTGCCGTTCCCAAACGGGAAGAAGCGAGAGCTTCTGAACAACCCGAACCTTGTGCATCTCAAGAGGGACGCTTTCTCCGCTGAAAAACTGTACCTGTGCCATAAAATCTTCTCCTAAGTTAAATACTTTGACTTGGGAGGAAGAAAAAAACGCCGTCCTCCCATAAGAGGACGAGCGTCAAACCCGTGTTACCACCTCAATTCACCGGCGCCTCACAACGCCGATCTCATCGGGTACTTCATACCCTATCGCTGTAACGGGCGAACCCGTCCCCGCCTACTCGTTGCCTTTGGGAGGGAGGCTCCTGCGTGTATTCGACCCGCTCGTTCCATCGGCTCACACCTGCCGCCGACTCTCTTTAGGACTTTACGGGCTTACTTCTCGCATTCACAGCCAAAAAATAAACATTGGAGCGATTATATATTATATCTTTCCGCCTGTCAAGACTTTTTTTCGACTTTATTCCCCATAGCCCCAAATAAGGGCGGTTACCCGTCAGTTCGCCTTGACAAAGCGCCGGGTATGATGCTATATTGACCGTGTCCGACAGGCCAGGCCTTTGGACTGCCGAGCCTCAAAATGAGGGCGATTCGGCGGGAGGAGAACAGAAGAAGGATTGAACATAAATATAGAGGATTACGGTTTTTCACCGGAGATGCTTCCTGCGGACGCTATGGGCGAGCCGGCAAGGGTTACCTCCGTATACGGGGAGCTGTACGGGATAGTTTGCAAATACGGCGAGACATTTGCGCGGCGGAAAACGGGAGCTTACTATTCCAAGGATCGCGGGCAATACCCGGCAACGGGCGATTTTGTACTCATCGACTATAATCCGAACGGGGACAGTCAGATAATCAGGATGCTTGAACGCAAATCTAAATTTTCACGCAACGATTTCTCCGGTCATGCGGCAGGCTATGCAAAGACGATCAAGGAGCAGGTCGTGGCGGCAAACTTTGATTATGCGTTTATAATGCAGTCGCTCAATCGCGACATGAACCTAAAGCGGCTTGAGCGATATTTAACGCTGGCGTTCGGCTCGGGAGCGCGGCCGGTGGTGCTGTTGAGCAAGGCCGATCTCGTCGAGGATTGCGGCGAGTATATCAAGGCCGTCGAAGCGGTGGCCGCGGGCGCGAGCGTGCACGCGATAAGCGTCAAGACCGGATATGGAATGAGCGATATCCGGGCTTATTTTGCGCCCGGGAGTACGAGCGTGTTTCTCGGCTCATCGGGAGTGGGCAAATCCAGCCTTGTGAATGCGCTTGCGGGCGAGGAGCTGATGGAGGCGAAGGCGATCAGGGAGGACGACGGGCGGGGTCGGCATACGACAACGCGCCGTCAGCTTTTCATGCTGAAATGCGGAGCTATGGTTATAGATACTCCGGGGATGCGGGAAATAGGAATGTGGGATGCGTCGCGCGGCGTCGCGGAGGCGTTTGCCGATGTGGAAGCGTGGATAAACGAATGCAGGTTTACAAATTGCCGGCACGAATCGGAGCCGGGGTGCGCGGTTCGAGCCGCGATAGAACGGGGCGATTTATCGGAGGAGCGCTGGTCGAGCTACCTTAGAATAACGCGCGAGTCGAGCTTTGTGGCGGAAAAGAGCAGTTTTTTGCAGGAAAAGAACGCGAAGAAGAAGGCGATTGCGATGGAGAATAAACGAAGATTGGGTCAAAAGGGACGGAATGGATAGGGAATCTCTTTTAGAAGCGCTGTCCAACAAGCTAAAAAAGCAGGTGCTGTCGGCGGCTTATCGGGAAGAAAAACTGCAAGGCGGAACGCTGGGCGACGTTCGGCTGATAAGCGGCACAGCGGAATTAAAGGATGACGGCGAGGAGCCGTTCAAGCTCGTATACAAGGCGCAGAAACGGTGGATACGGCCCGGAGATCCGGGGTCGTGGCGCAGGGAGTATGATCTCTACTCATCGAGCTTTTGCGAGCTGTTTGCGGACGAGCTGAGTATGCCCGCTTGTTATCTTGCCCGGGTTGACGAGGGCGAAAATCGAATTTGGATGGAGCATCTACCCGGAGTTTCCGGCGGCGAACTCAGCGCCGCCATGCTCGAAACGGCGGCTTACAGACTGGGCAGTTTTCAGGGCAGGCTATTCAACGAGCTGGCTGCGCTGAGGGCTGTGGCGTGCCTGTCGGACGAGGGCTATATGTCGCGGGAATGCGAGCAATGGCACGGTGGGGGCTTTGGGATAGATTTTCTCTGCTCGGACAAGTGCCGAATCTCGGAGCGGATCAAGGCATGGATAAGACGTAACCCGTGGAGCGACGGCAAGACTTTGGAGTACCATTATCTGCGCTCGAACGAATATGCCGTTGCGGACAGGTTCAAGCGTATGCTTATATACGCCGACGACCGGCGCGGCGATATACTGCGAGCTATTGCAAGCCTGCCGGTGGTGCTGTGCCACCGGGATTTTTGGAGCGAGAATATCTTTTATAACGAGGGAAGGATTGCGCTTATTGATTGGGACTGCGCGGGCTTCGGATATCTGGGGGAGGACATAGCCAGTTTGATAATTGACGAAACCGAACCTGAGAATTATGAGGAGTATTTTCGCCGGTTCATAGCCGCTTACAACGCAGGAATATCCGAGCGGGCGGAGATAGCGCCCGTCAGCGGGAGCGTTATAGTGCGCATGATGACGCTAAAATTCGGATACAGGATAATGCAGGAGGAGATGTTTGCCGATTCGGACGAGGGCAGATACGAAAGCGCGCGCAAGCTGGAAGCCCTGTATGCGCTGTGGGCTTCGGTGGAGCGCCCGCCCTTTTAACGCCGCCGCTGATGAAGCGATAGCTATTTAAAAGCTTAAATCAACAATCTCCCGCGAAAAATCTTCAATTACCGTACCTCTTCTGAACTCTTTGATAGTGTCCGATTTGATCTTGCAATTTAGGGGGCAAAAAAGTTTGGACAATCCTGAAAATAATTGTTTACTTTACCCTTTGCT
>JAUNBM010000037.1 GCA_030527115.1 Clostridia bacterium | reverse complement strand
AAGGACGGCGGGAGAAGCTGGCATATTCCAAGCCCGTAACCATCGGCAACGATGTATGGATAGGCGGCAACTGTACCATCCTGCCCGGCGTTACCATCGGGAACAATGTTATCGTGGCGGCGGGCGCAGTCGTGACAAAGGACGTGCCGGATAACTGCGTGGTAGCAGGTGTCCCGGCAAAGATTATCAGGAACTTAGAATAATGTATAAGATAAAGCGAGAAGCGCCTGAACAGCTATTAACGGTTGGTAAGCCATACAAGAAAATTGTACGCTTTACGCTTCCCATATTAGCAGGCAGTCTTTTTCAGCAGCTCTACAATATGGCGGACGCTTTTATTGTCAGCCGGATACTTGGCGTTGATGCGTTTGCCGGGGTAAGCAGCACAGGAGGCCTCACCTTTCTCATCCTTGGCTTCGCGCAAGGTATGACGGCCGGGTTATCCATTGCAATGGCGCAAAGCTTTGGAGCGCAGGATTATCAGAGCGTAAAAAAGCACTATCTGCACAATCTTGTCATTAGTCTGTTGACGGGCGTATTGCTCACCATAATAGCTTTGGTGTGCAACCGGCATCTGCTCATGCTTCTGCGTACCCCGGACGAGCTTTTTGAGTATGCCTATGCTTATTTGCAGATTATATTTGCCGGAATACTCGCCTCGATGCTGTTCAACTTCTACGCAAACGCTTTGCGCGCCCTTGGCGATAGCCGCTCCCCGCTTAATTATCTGCTAATTGCCTCGGCGCTCAATATCGTTCTTGACATCATCCTGATTCTATGGACGCCTCTCGGCGTTCGCGGCGCAGCTTTGGCGACTGTACTTTCGCAAGGCACATCGGCTATGCTCTGTATGCGAAAAATTGCTCGTAGCGTAAGCATTCTATCGTTGAAAGATTATAAAGACGGCTGGGATTTCCGTACCGCCTTTCACAATTTGCGCTATGGCTTACCGATGGCGTTTCAATCCTCAATCATTGCGCTTGGTGTCATAGTTATGCAGTTTGCCACTAACAATATGGGCGCGGTTGCGGTGGCTTCCTATGCCGTAGCCGCCAAGATTGATGGCATAGCGGTTGAGCCTTTACGCTCATTGGGCATGACAATGACAACGTTCACGGCGCAAAATTATGGTGCGGGTAAGTTAAATCGAATTTTAACCGGAGTAAAGCAAAGCATTTGGATTTCCGCAGGAATGTCCGTTGCGCTGGGCCTACTGATGTACTTCGGCGGATGGTGGTTGAGCGCCATGTTTATAGGCACATCCAAGCCCGTTGTGTTAGAGCAAGCTCACATGTTCCTTATCATACACGGGGTGCTTTACATCATATTGGCGCTTCTGTTCATTTTCCGCTTTTCTCTGCAAGGCTTAGGTTATGCCGCCATCCCCACCGTTGCAGGGGTTATGGAGCTTGTAATGAGGGTCGTTGCGGCGTTTTTCCTCGTTCCCCGGTACGAGTTTGTGGGGGCCTCGTTCGCCACGCCGCTATCCTGGCTGGGGGCACTGATTCCGGTTATGGCCGCTTATTACCTATCGGCAAAAAATAAACTTTCAATAACAAAAAAGGAGACTCTATAATCATGACAGTCGGAAACATTAAAATGCCGAAACTCGGCTTTGGGTTGATGCGCTTGCCCCAAAGCGGCGGAGAAATCGACATACCGCAGCTAAAGCGCATGGTGGACGCCTATATGCAGGCGGGCTTTAACTACTTTGATACCGCCTATGTTTACCACGGCGGCAAATCTGAAACGGCTATCCGAGAAGCGCTTGTGGAGCGCTATCCGAGGGAATCGTTCCATTTGGCGACAAAACTGCCCGCATGGGCAATGAAAAGTGCAGATGACCGTGACCGCATCTTTGAAGAACAGCTTGCACGGGCGGGCGTGGAGCATTTTGACTTTTATTTGCTTCACAGCCTGGAGGACGGTAATAACTACGATACTTATGTGAAGTACAACTGCTTTGATTGGGCAGTGCAAAAGAAAGCCGAAGGAAAAATAAAACACTTCGGGTTTTCCTATCACGGTACGCCGGAACTGCTGGAACAGGTACTGGACGCCCATCCGGAGGTTGAATTTGTGCAAATCCAGCTCAACTATGCCGATTGGAACAATCCTGTCGTCCAATCAGGCAAGCTCTATGAGATACTTCATCAGCGAGGGCTTCCCATCATTGTTATGGAGCCGGTAAAAGGCGGCACTTTGGCGAGTCTGCATCCAGAATTAGAGGCAATGATGAAAGCGGAACTGCCCGATGCCTCTATTGCTTCATGGGCTATGCGCTTTGTTGGCTCTCTCCACGGAGTTGCAACGATACTCAGCGGTATGTCCAACGAGGAGCAAATGCAGGACAACATATCAACATTTACCGATTTCAAACCTCTCAGCGCAAGAGAGCGTCAGGTCATTGATGAAGTCGTAAAGAAAATGCTGGATATGCCTCTCGTTCAATGCACCTCATGTCGGTATTGCTGTGATGGCTGCCCTGCCGCTATCAGTATTCCCGATGTGTTCCGAGCGTTGAATACTGTGAGGATGTATCCCGGCGATGGCAGACCAAAAATGTTCTACAATGGTCTTGTCAGCCGCTCCGGGCGCGCAAAAGACTGTATCGCCTGCGGGCAATGCGAGGGCGTATGTCCTCAGCACCTACCGATTATTGAACTGATGCGGGAAGCATCTAAAAAATTGGATAAGTAAAGGAGGCACATAAAATGAAAGCATTAGCAGACACATTCATTCTGAACAACGGTTGCCGAGTCCCTTGTGTGGGATTCGGAACTTGGCAAACACCTGACGGAGAAACGGCCATTCAGTCGGTAAAGACTGCTATCGGCGCGGGCTACCGACATATCGACGCCGCGGCTGTTTATGGAAATGAGATCAGCGTCGGGCAGGGCATAAAAGCTTCCGGCATCGAAAGGGAAAAGCTGTTCGTCACCGGCAAGGTGTGGAACACGGAGAGGAGCTATGAACAGACCATCGCGGCATTTGAAAAAACACTTTCGGATTTAGGGCTTGATTATCTTGACCTTTATCTCATTCATTGGCCTGCGTCCGCTTCACGGTTTACCGATTGGGAGCAAATCAATCTGGACACATGGCGGGCTATGACGGAGCTGTATCACGCGGGCCGCATCAAGGCTATCGGTGTGTCCAACTTCATGCCCCATCATTTAGCTGCATTGATGCAGACCGAAGTCAAGCCGATGGTCAACCAAATCGAATACCATCCGGGGCAGATGCAAGAGGAAACCGTGGCATTTTGCAAAGAGAACGGCATTGTTGTAGAGGCATGGAGTCCGCTTGGCAGCGGCCGTGTGCTGAATGACGAGCGTTTGCTGGCTATTGCAGCAAAATACGGCAAATCCGTAGCGCAGCTTTGTATTCGCTGGTGTTTGCAAAACGGCGTCCTGCCGCTGCCAAAGTCCATTACGCCCAGCCGCATCGTGGAAAACGCGCAAGTGTTTGACTTCGTGATCTCCAATGATGATATGGCAAAAATCAACGATATGCCCACCTTCGGCGGTTCAGGCTTGCATCCTGATAAAATCGACTTTTGAAAACAGGCGTTTGTAAGCACCCTTCGTATTTCCAAGATAATTTTTATCGAATTAGATAAACGCCCTTCGATTATACACGCTACTTAATGACTTCTTGAATACTTTGCCGAAAAAGAAAACTGCCGTCGCCATTGGCAGCAGTTTTTCTTGCATTATACATAAATCAAGCCGGACATCACAATTTCCTCAGCACACGCTCGGATATTATTCATCAAGCCAACCCATTTGATCATATCATCGGCTTTGGGTTGTTCGGTGATGCCTTCTGTAGCGGTCATTTGCCGCATCAGCCACATAAAGATTTATAAATGTGTTTTAGCAGCAAATGACTTTTTACTACCGGCAAAAAACGCCTATATTGCGCCGTTTTTTGGTAAATCCTTTAAGGGCACTTATGCCACACCTTGTCCGAAAAGTCTTTTATTTGACTTTTCGGACATTTTTTTGCATAAAAACGGGGGGATTCTCCCTAGCTTTTCTAAAAAACAAAAAAACGAAGCTCCTGCTCCGTTTAAGACCGCCTGTAACATATGGCGCTGTTCGCGCTCGGCTTTTTTTAACTTGTTCTCAGGGTTCAAAAACGTCCGGATTGGATTGCAGAATCTCCCTCGCTCTTTCGATATCGCTTTTTATCTGTAGGCGCAAAGAATCGGCGCTTGAAAAGGTTTTCTCGCCTCTCAAGCTGCTTATAAAGGAGATTTTAAGCGCTTTACCGTATAAATCCTCATCGAAACCGATTAGATGGGTTTCTATCGTCCGGCGCCCGCCCTCGAAGGTTGGATTCGTCCCCACATTCGTGACCGCCTCATAGGCCCTGCCGTTGACAAAGGCGCGAACCGCATAGACTCCATCGGCGGGGACAGCCAGCTTCCCGGCTTCGATATTGGCGGTTGGGAAGCCGAGCCTGCTACCGATTCGGCGGTTATGCACGACTGTTCCCGCCATCAGATAAGGTCTGCCGAGAAGTTTGGCAGCCGTCTCGACCTCCCCCTCCCCTATCAATCCCCTGATGCGCGAGCTTGATACTATCCCGCCCTCCCTTATCACAGGCGCGACTATATCCACCTTGAAACCGTAATCTTGACTAACCTTCAGGAGTAACTCAGCGCTTCCGCTTCCGCCCCTGCCAAAGCTGTAATTAAAGCCCGCGACCAGCCTTTCGATTCTGTATCTGCCGTTGAGCATCGCCAAAAAGGCGTCCGGCTCAAGCGCCGCGAGCGTGTGGGTAAATTCCTGCAGGTCGACGCGCTCTATGCCCAGCGATTTAAACAGGTTGACTCTGGTTTCAACGTCGGTTAAGCAGACTATTTCTTTGGAAAAGAGTTCTAACGGATGATTGGAAAAGGTATAAACGGCGGGCACGCATCCCTCCTTGCGCGCCATTTCCACCGTTCGGTTCAAAAGCGCCTGATGGCCGAGATGCACCCCGTCAAACATTCCGAGAGCTATTACAAATCGTTCGTTTCCCATACTAATATAGATGCACTTCCAGCTTGAGTTGTTCTGCGCGGACGCGTGCGGTTCCTAAAAACTCTCCGCCGCAGTAGCAACGATATTTTCCGTCGCAGGCTCCGGCAACATAGGTGGACAAGCCATTCTTCATCGCCTCCGCCCTGTTTGCGCCTATATCCGCCCGCGGTAGAAAACTCAACGCCTGTTCGCAACTGATTATAGCCTCGTTGAGCCTTCCCCCGGCTTTCAATTGTTCCAGCTCGGCTATCGAATGCGCTTCTTCTATGCCGTATTCCCCGGAAGCGGTTCTAAGCAGAAACGACAGATGCGCGCAAGCTCCGAGCCGCCTTCCGATATCGTGGCACAACGTTCTGACATATGCTCCACGCGAGCATTCGAGGGACAATAGAAAGCGGTTGTATCCCATCACCTCCAACAATCGCAGGTCGAACACCTCTATATCGCGCACCTTGTCCGGCGCTTCCCCGCCCGCCAGCGCGATATCGTAGAGCTTTCTTCCCCCGCTCTTGAGGGCGGAATACATGGGCGCAAGCTGTTTCTGTGCGCCCGAAAACTCGTTCAAAACCGATAAAAGCATTTCCGCCGAAATCTCGCAGTCGGATCTTGCGGTCACCTTGCCGAAAACGTCCTGGGTGTCGGTTTCCGCTCCGAAACAGATTTCAAAGATATACCGCTTGCGCTTATCGACAAGGTAGTCAAAGAGCCTGACAGCGCGGCCGAAGCATATCACGAGCACGCCTGCCGCTCCCGGATCAAGGGTGCCGGTATGCCCGACCTTTTTTATTCCGAGCAGGCGGCGGACGTCCACTACCGCATCGCTACTCGACATCCCCGGCGGCTTTAGCACCGAAACCAGTCCATCCATCAATCAGCTCAAAAAGGCGAAGCCTGCCTCCTTAATCTTTGTAAGCGCCTCATCCATCGAACAGTCGAGCGTACATCCTGCCGCACGGGCATGCCCGCCGCCTCCGAATTGCGCCGCCAGTTCCGTAACGTCGATATCATGCTTGGAGCGGAAACTCACGCGAATACGACCGCTCAGGGATTCGCGGAGCGTACAAGCCAGCTCGACCGAATCAATATCGCGCACATAATCTATCAAGCCCTCGCAATCCGCGTCCGTTGCATTCAGCTTCAGCATCTCGTCCTTGTATATATACGATATTCCGAACGTTCCGTTGAGATAAAGCTCAATCCTGTTCAATGTTAATCCAATCAGCTTAGCTTTTTGAAGCCGCATAGTCCGAAACAGCTTTCGATTCAGCTCCGGCAAATCTATTCCGCTCTCCAAGAGCTTTCCGGCGATTTCAAAGGTTTGCGCCGTCGTATTGGAATAAGCGAAATTCCCCGTATCCGTAGCAAGCGCGCAAAAGAGCTGTTCGGCAATCCCGCAATCCAGCGGCGCCTTCAGCTCCCTTATCAACAGATACATCATCTCGCCCGTTGCGGCGCAGTCCTCTATCCAATTCACGTCCGCATACAGGGGATTCGTCTCGTGGTGGTCGATGCACAAACTGTTCTTCGCCCGAAGCGCAAAGCCGGCAAGCTTGCCCGCCCTGCTCAAATCGGCGCAGTCAACATAGATTATGCTCTCGAAGGGTTTTACCTCATCGTATCCTAAAACCTTGTCGCTGTCGCGCAAAAAAGCATACAGCGGCGGCACCGGCTGTTCACAGGCTATTTGCGCGTTCTTTTTTAAATATCGAAGCGCAGAATAAAGCGCAAGCCCCGAACCCAGCGTATCGCCGTCAGGCGAAACATGGGAGATTATCAGAAAATTGTCGTTTCGCTCGATAAAAGCCCGCGCCTCTTTCAATCCCATCCCGTCAGCCCTCGTTCTTGTCCTTATTCAGCTCGTCCAGCAACTTGGCGATGCGAACGCTGTATGCGATGGACTCGTCCAGCTCAAACTTAAAGGACGGCACCCGCCTTATCTGCACGCGCTTACCCGCCTCATGCGCTATAAACCCTGCGGCATGGTTGAGCGCGTCCACCGTGCCCTTTCGGACGCTCTCATCCTCATCGTAGACCGAAACCCGCGCCTTGGCATACTTCAGGTCGGGCGAAACCTCCATCGTGGTTATCGAACTCATCGGGGAGATTCGCGGATCCTTCATCTCAAAGATGATAGAGCTTACCACCTTCTTCATTTCCTCGTTTACACGCTCGCCTCGAATCTGTGCCATTAACGCTTCACCTCTTCGATTGTATAGGCTTCAATCGCATCGTCCTCGAGCAGATCGTTAAAGTTTTCAAACGAAATTCCGCACTCAAAGCCCGTAAGCACCTCTCTCGCGTCGTCCTTAAACCGTTTCAGCGAGGCGATCTTGCCATCGTAAATAACTATTCCGCCGCGAACAACGCGCACCTGAGCGTTTCGCGTTACTTTGCCCTCCTGGACGTAAGCGCCGGCTATCGTTCCAACGCCGGATACCTTGAAAGTATTGCGAACCACGAGCCTGCCCAGCTCGACCTCCTGATAGACGGGCTTGAACATACCCTTCATCGCATTCTCGATATCCTCAATGGCGGCATAGATAACGCGGTAGGTGCGAACGTCGACCTTCTCGCGCTCGGCGGTGGTTCTCGCCGATGCGTCCGGCCGCACATTAAAGCCTATAACTATGGCGTTGGACGCGGAGGCGAACATTATGTCCGAACCGGTAATAGCTCCCACGCCGCCGTGGATGCAGCGCACCCTTACCTCCTCGTTCGACAGCTTCTCCAGCGCCTGCTTCACGGCCTCTACCGAGCCCTGCACGTCGGCCTTGACTATTATGTTGAGATCCTTAAGCTCGCCCTCCGCCATCTGACTGAACAGGTCGTCCAAAGAAACCTTTTGCAACGCCTTGACCTGCGACGCCTTTATCCTGTCGCGCCGCTCCTCCGCCACCTGCCTTGTGAGCTTGTCGGCGTCCGCCACAACCAGAGTATCGCCCGCATCCGGAACCTCGTTGAAGCCCAGAACCTCGACCGGAGTTGAGGGGCCGGCGGTATTGACAATCCTGCCCTTGTCGTCCATCATGGCGCGAACCCTGCCGTACGCCGTACCGGCAACGATGGTGTCGCCCTTCTTCAGCGTTCCATTTTGAACCAGCACGGTCGCTATCGGGCCTCTCGCCTTATCCAGCTTGGCTTCGATGATGGTGCCCTTGGCAAGCCGGTTTGGATTTGCCTTAAGCTCCAAAACGTCCGCCTGAAGCAGAACCATCTCAAGGAGACTGTCGAGATTGGTTTTCTGTTTGGCTGAAACCGGCACGCAGATGGTGTCGCCGCCCCATTCTTCGGGAACCAGCTCGTGAAGCGTCAGCTGTTGCATAACGAGTTCCGGATTCGCCTCGGTGCGATCAATCTTATTTATCGCAACCACGATAGGCACGTTTGCGGCCTTGGCATGGTTGATAGCTTCTATCGTTTGCGGCATTATTCCATCGTCAGCCGCGACTACGAGAATGACGATATCGGTCACCTGAGCGCCCCTGGCGCGCATGGAGGTGAAAGCCTCGTGGCCCGGAGTGTCTATAAAGGTTATCTGCCTGCCCTTGCACACGACCGTATAAGCGCCGATATGCTGGGTGATGCCACCCGCCTCGCCCTCGGTTATGCTGCTGTTTCTGAGCGCGTCGAGCAGGGAGGTTTTGCCGTGGTCGACGTGTCCCATTATCGTAACCACTGGCGGGCGCGGCGTGAGCGCCTTCGGATCGTCCGCATCCTCAGCCACATCCGCCAAAACATCCTCGAAGGTCTTGGCTATCTGTTGCTCTAAGGTGATATTGTATTCGCTCGCAATCAGCTCGCAGGTGTCGAAATCTATCTCCTGATTGATGGTTGCCATTATGCCCAAAAGGAAGAGCTTTTTAATTATCTCCGCAACCGGCTTTCCTATCTTCTCGGAAAGCTCCTTGACGGTTATGGTTTCGGAGGTAATCACGGCATGGTTGATAACCACAGGCTCGGGCCGGTGCTGTTGCATAGTCTTCTTCTGTTGCTTCGGCCTGCGCGAACCGCCAGCTCCGTCCTCGTCCCAGTTAGCCACGCTCGGCCCGCTCTCCTTGAGCAGAGCCTTTTTGCTCTTATTCTTTCTGTCCTTGTCATAAGCCTTCCTGCTCGAATCGGCCCCGCGGTCGCGTCCGCCAGTCGCTGGCGAAATAACGACGGCACGGCTTCCCTGCTTCGTTTCGGAGGTCGTTCCCGGCCTCGAAGCGGGACGGTCGGCAGGCTTTGCCGCTCCGGCGCGCTGGGTCGGCTCGGGCTTGCCCTTACCCTCAGCTTTGGGCTCGGAGCGCTTTTGAACCTTCGGCTCAGCCGCCTGCTTTTGTACGGGCTTATCTTCAACCTGCAGGGGAATATCCGCTTTTTGGGGCTCGCTGACCGCTTCGGCAGTCTCAGCGACCGGCTCGGTAACCGGGGCAGGCTCGTCTTGCACGGGTTCCTCGGCGTCTTCCATCTCGTCCGTTCCGCCAACATGGACTGCCGAATCCTCGGAGGACTCCAGCATCTCCTTTAGCTTCTTGAGACGCTCCTGCTCAATTCTCTCTTTCCTGAGCTGTTGTTCGCGCTGTAAAACCGCCTCCTCAGCCACCTTTGCCTCATTCAAAAGCGTGGAGACGTCCGCCCTCACAGCGCCTATGCGGGACAGCAATTCGGAGATGTTCTCCTGTATTCCTTTTGCATTCTCAATAAAACTCTTAGCCATTATCTCACCCCCGGTTAATCCTTACTTCCTGCTTCCGCATTCATAATCATCCTTTTAAATCCTTCGTCGGTTACAGCCATTGAAATTCTGCTCGGCTGTCCGATTGCCTTTCCGACCGTCTTTATTACAAGAAGCGGCACTTTATAGTATGCGCAGAGATCGGAATAACGTTTCTTTGCATTATCCGAAGCGTCCGCTTGCAACAGCACGAGCTTGGCCTTGCCCTTCCTTACGGCTGTTTCGACCGCCAGCTCGCCGCTTTGACATTTCCCCGCTTTTTTACACAGGCCTATCGCGTTATCCAGCCGCTGATCCATCGGAGAACTCCTCCTTAAGCCTTTCATAAAGCTCGGGCGGAACCGCCGCTTCCAGGGCGCGTTCGATTGCGCGTATCTTGACCGCCTTTTTCAAACAGTCCGGATTGGGACAGAGATAGGCTCCTCTGCCGTTTCTCTTGCCGGTTCGGTCAATTACGACGCCCTCGTCAGCCGTGTTCACGATGCGCACCAGCGTCTTTTTGGGTTGCATCTGCCTGCAGGCAACGCACATGCGCATGGGTATCTTCTTCAACGATCCTTATTCCTCCGCTTCTTCCTCATCCTCGGCTTCCGCCATGCTCGACATGGTGTCCTCGGCCTGCGACTGGCTCTTGATATCAATCTTCCATCCGGTCAGCTTGGCCGCCAGTCTCGCGTTCTGTCCCTCTTTGCCTATCGCAAGGGAGAGCTGATTGTCGGGAACTATAACCCTTGCCGCCTTTTCGTCCTCATTTATATACACCATAAGAACCTTGGCGGGGCTCAATGCTTTAGCGATATAGATTGCGGAGTCGTTATCGTATTCGATGATGTCTATCTTCTCGTTATGAAGCTCGCTTACGATTCGCTCAACCCTCGCCCCGCGCTGGCCGACGCAGGAACCGACGGCGTCAATCTGCGGATCGGTCGAATAGACCGAAACCTTGGTTCTCGAGCCGGCTTCACGCGCAATGGACTTGATCTGAACGATCCCGCTCTGAATCTCGGGAACTTCCAGCTCAAAGAGCCTCTTAACCAGGCCCGGATGCGTTCTGGATACCAGAACCTGCGGCCCTCTGTTCTCGTTGCGAACCTCCAGAACATAAACCTTTATGCGCTCGCTGTTTTCATAGGTCTCGCCCGGAATCGTCTCGTTGGACATGAGCAGACCGTCGGTCTTGCCCAGCTCCACATAGACGTTGCCCTTTTCAACATGCTGAACGATGGCGGTTAGAATCTCGTTTTCCTTCTCTATGTACTCCTCATAGATGTTGCCGCGCTCCGCCTCGCGAATGCGCTGAACCACCACCTGTTTGGCTGTCTGGGCGGCGATTCTTCCGAAGTCCTTCGCCTTCGCCTCAACCTCCAATACGTCTCCGACCTCGTAAAGAGGATTGATCTTCTTGGCGTTTTCAAGAGAGATCTCAACGGTAGGCGTTTCGACCGTATCCACCACGGTTTTGGAGGCAAAAATCCTTATCTCGCCGGTCAGCGGGTCGATTTCCGCACGAACCGTGCCGGTGGAATTGTAGTTGCGCTTATAAGCGGAGATCAGCGCCGCCTCGATAGCGGATATCAAAACCTCCTTGCTTATTCCGCGCTCCTTTTCAAGCGCATTCAATGCATCAATAAAGTCTGCGTTCATGTTCTGTCCCTTTCTATATTCCTAAAAAACTATGTGCGGTCTCACAAGCGCCGCGTCTTTTTTGTTCAATCTCAATGCCTCTCCCTTTTCGGGCTTTAAGGTGAAGCTCTCCGCATCGAAGCTCTCAAGCGTCCCGATATGCTCCTTCTTGCCGTTTATCGGCGCATAGAGCTTAACCTGGATGAGCTTGCCCAAATTCCTTTGATAATCGGCGTCCTTCTTGAGCGGCCTGTCCAGTCCGAGGGAAGATACCGACAAAAAGTAGGTCTGCTCGATTGGATCGCTCTCGTCGAGTATCGGCTCGATTGCACGGCTCACAAGCTCGCAATCGTCAATGTTTACTCCCCCGTCCTTGTCGATAAACAGGGTTAGCACCCAGTCGCCGTATTCCTTTTGAAACTCCACGTCGCAAAGCGTAAAGCCCAATTCCTCAACCTTTGGCCTGCAAAGCTGTTCGCAGATTTCGGTGGTTTTCATCGGCACCTCCTATCAAAATGAAAGAGTGGGCTCTCCCCACTCTCAAAGTAACGTTCCAACGGATTGATTATAACACAGCGCCCTTGGCTATGCAAGCATTATTTTTCCATATTATCCTCGGAATTATCCGTTTCGTCGTCATCTTTCGTCCGCGAACTCAAAAGCTGGCTCTTGGCATAATGTATCAATGCCAGATACGAAAGAGCCACAGCAACAGATAAGATAGCTATGCACCAGGCCTCCAGACGAATGCCTACTATCGCAAAATCCAACAGGGTCAGCACGATTCCGGCGGCAAAAAGCCCGGTAGCCGACTTTCCATACCAGTCGGCATAGGCAATATCCCGGTTCTTTAGCATCAATACCGCGCCCGCCATCATCAGCGATTCTTTCACCAGCACGAGGATGAACAATACGAGGAAGAAGGGTTCGCCCGACTTCCGAATCAATATGCACACCAGCGCGGATAGCACCAGCAGTTTATCCGCAATCGGATCCAAAAGCTTTCCCAAATCCGTTACCCAATTGTAGTGACGCGCCAAATATCCGTCCAAAATATCCGTCAAAAATGCCGATACGAACACCAGCAGGGCATAGGTATAATGCTCCCTGCTAAACAGATAGACAAACAGGCCGACAAGCGCGATCCTAAACGCGGAAAGAATGTTGGGTATGTTCTTCATCTTTAAACGCTTAGGTCCTCCACATAGAGCATCCTCACCGAATCCTCAGCGGGTTCCGGTTCGGCTTCGACAACGGGCTTCGGCTTTTTCGCTTCTTCCCTCGCCTCAAAGAATTTAAGAGCTACCTGCGGGAACAGGGCGTAGCTCAAAACGTCCTCCTCCTTCTCGGCATACTGCTTAATCTCCTCGCGATAAGCGTCCAGCTCCGGCTTGAGAAGATCGGCGGGACGGCAGGTTATCACCTCGGCGTCGCCTATCGCCTTTCTGCGCACCTCCTCGTTCACCGTGCCGGGGAGCTTGCCGTATTCTCCGCGAAGCAGAGCCTTGCTCTCCTTGGGGAAGGTTTTATATCTGCCCATAAGCACATTGAAAACGGCCTGAGTTCCGACTATCTGACTTGTTGGCGTGACCAGCGGCGGATAGCCGAAATCCTCGCGAACTCGCGGAATCTCAGCCAAAACGTCGTAATACTTATCTTCGGCATTCGCCTGCTTGAGCTGGGATATAAGGTTTGAAAGCATTCCGCCCGGAACCTGATAGAGCAGGGTATTGGTATCGACGCGGAGCGATTTCACCGAAATCAGCCCCTCGTTCATCATTCTGTCCGCAACCGTCCTGAAATGCTTGGCCGCGACCGACAGCTTTTCCAGATCCAGCCCGGTATCATACTCGGTGCCCTTCAAGGTTGCAACCAAAGGTTCGGTTGCAGGCTGAGCGGTGCCGTTGCCAAACGGGGACAGGGCGGTATCGACTATGTCCACGCCCGCCTGCGCCGCCATCAGCAGGGTCATATCGCCCGTGCCGGTTGTGTTGTGCGTATGCAGATGGATGGGCACATCCAGGCTCTCTTTTAAGCGCTTGACCAGCTTATATGCGTCATAGGGTAACAGAAGGTTCGCCATGTCCTTGATGCAGATTACATCGGCGCCCATCTGCACCAGCTCCTTGGCAAGTTCAACAAAATAGTCCTCGCTGTGAACCGGCGAAATGGTGTAGCTGAGCGCAGGCTCGCAGATTCCGCCATATTTTTTGGTGTATTTGATGGCGGACTCCAGGTTGCGCACATCGTTGAGCGCGTCGAAAATACGAATCACGTCGATTCCGTTCTCAATCGCCTTTTTGCAGAATTGCTCCACCATATCGTCGGCATAGTGCTTGTAGCCCAAAATATTCTGACCGCGGAACAGCATCTGCAACTTGGTATTGGGCAGGGCCTTTCTGAGCTTCCTGAGCCTTTCCCAGGGATCCTCGTTTAAGAAGCGGAGACAGGAGTCGAAAGTCGCTCCGCCCCAGACCTCCAACGACCAGTAGCCTATGGAGTCCAACACCTCGCACGCCGGAAGCATATCCTCAATTCTCATGCGCGTAGCGGCCTGAGACTGATGCGCGTCGCGGAGTATTGTATCGGTTATCAAGAGTTTTTTCATTTTAACCTCCGTAGTTTAGAAAAGCGACAGGAACACGCCCGCTGCAATAGCGGAGCCGATAACTCCCGCCACATTTGGGCCCATGGCATGCATGAGCAAGAAGTTCTTGGGATTTTCCTTTTGCCCGACAACCTGCGAAACGCGGGCCGCCATAGGCACTGCGGAAACGCCAGCCGAACCGATGAGCGGATTGATCTTCTTCTTTGTAAACAGGTTCATAAGCTTGGCAAGCAAAACGCCGCCCGCCGTTCCAAAGCCGAAGGCGATAACGCCGAGCGCGATTATCTTCAAGGTGTCCGCGCTTAAAAACACCGCTCCGGTTGCGGTTGCGCCAACGGAGATTCCCAAAAAGATGGTAACGATGTTGACCAGCTCGTTCTGCACAGTTTTGCTAAGACGCTCGGTAACGCCGCACTCCCTAAAGAGGTTGCCTATCATAAGCGACCCAATCAAGGGAGCCGCCGATGGCAGAAGCAGGGCGATGAAGATGGTGACAATAATCGGGAACAGAATCTTCTCCGTTTGAGATACCGGACGAAGCTGTTCCATAACGATCTTCCGCTCCTTCTTCGTCGTGAGAAGCTTCATTATCGGGGGCTGAATAACCGGAACAAGCGCCATATAGGAATATGCGGCTACGGCTATCGGCCCTAAGTATTGGGGCGCAAGCTGGGAGGTTACAAGGATCGCCGTAGGGCCGTCGGCTCCTCCGATGATTCCGATGGAAGCCGCCGCCTCGGAACTAAAGCCGAGAACCAAAGCCAGCCCGAAAGCCACATAGATGCCGAGCTGTGCCGCCGCGCCCAAGAGCAGGCTCTTAGGATTCGCAATCAACGGGCCAAAGTCGGTCATCGCTCCAACGCCCATAAAGATAAGGCAGGGATATATTCCGAGCTTAACGCCGAGATACAGATAGTCTAAAAGCCCGCCGTTGCCGTTTCCAAGCTCAGCCCATTCGATATGCCCGCCGGCAAAGAACTCCGAATGATAGAGGTTTGCGCCCGGCAGGTTGGTAAGCAACATACCGAAGGCTATCGGAACCAACAGCAGGGGTTCGTATTTCTTTACAATCGCCAGAAAGAGAAGGAAACAGGCAATCAGTATCATCACGATCTGTTGCCAACCGCCGTCGGCAAACAGCCCGTAGAAGCCCGTTCCTTTCAAAAACTCAATAATACCTTCCATATGCCAAGCCCCTTAACCTATCGTGCAAAGAAGCTGTCCTGCGGAAACCGTCGCTCCCTTCGCCACCGCTATGGAGGTAACCTTACCGCCCGTCGGAGCTAAAATTTCATTCTCCATCTTCATGGCTTCGAGCATCATCAAAACCTGGCCCTCTTTGACGGTGTCTCCGACGGAAACGCTGACCGACAGGATGTTGCCCGGCATCGGAGAACTCACCTGCGTTCCTCCTGCCGGAGCCGCGGGGGCAGGAGCGGGCGCCGGCTTAGCTACGGGTGCGGGCGCGGGCGCGGGTGCGGCGGTCTGCGCCGCTTGAGCCGCTATTTCTTCAACTTCGATTTCATACTGTGTACCATTTACATTGACTAAAAACTTACGCATTTCTTCTTCCTCCCGATTATCCAACTTTTTTGAATGATAGAATTCTAATTGCCTGAGCGTTCTTTCCCATAACCGTTGCCACCGCCGCCGAAACTGCGGCTATCAGCTCGCCTCTGTTTTCGACAGGGGCAACCGCCGTTGCGGGGCTCTGCATCTCCTGCGCCGCTTCTCCCTGCTTCTTTTGGGAAGTGGAACGGACTATTAAGCTGTAGATCTTAATTATGAAGATCAAGCAGATTAGTCCGACAAACACCGTTCCCAGCCCAAGCAGAAAAACGGACAGGATGGACGGCTCGCTCGTTGCCGTCGCACTAAGTATTTCTGTCTCCAAAGCCATATTCTACCTCCGATTTTCGGTTAGTTTTGATAAATCTCAATCTAACCCAGTTACTCATTTATTCGACATTTTACCTTTTTTCCCTTTTTTTCGCCACTACTTTTTTTGAATATTCTTCTCCGTTTAAAGCAAGCTAATACCATGCTGATACTGTTTTTAAGAGCCGTGCTTATCTATATATTCGTTCTGTTCGTTCTGCGCCTCACCGGAAAGCGGCAGGTGTCCGATCTTCAGCCCTTCGATCTTCTGATTACGCTGACGATTGCTGACCTCGCCAGCTGTGCCATTGCGGATACCGATATTCCGCTCCTGTACAGCATCGTTCCCATCCTCGCGCTTTTCCTCGTGCAACAGCTGATAGCAAAATTCTGCTTAAAAAGCAGTGGGTTTCGCAGAGCCGTATGCGGCTCCCCCGTCATTCTTATTCGAGAAGGCATTTTAGACGAGCGCGCCATGCGCTATTCCAACTATACCGTCAGCGACCTATGCGACCAGTTGCGTTCCCAGGGTCTGTTTGACATAGGCTCGGTTTACTACGCCATCTTAGAGACGAACGGCAGTATGAGCATTATGCCGCAGGATACCGAAGAACCGCCGCAAAAGGAGCTTTCGCATATGCTCATCCTTGACGGCAAGATCTGCTCCGATGCAGTCAACGCCGTCTCGCTCGACCGAAAGGAGCTTCAAACCATTCTCGGGCGTCACAAGCCCTCGGACGTGCTGTATATGCAACTTTCCCCGAGCGGTAAGATACGCATACAGCTAAAGGAGCAAAAAGGAGCGAAGCTCATTCAAACGAAGCGGAAAGAGGGGGCGGCATGAAATTCGTATTTGTACAGCGGTTCTTCACCCTCGTATTCATCGCCGCGCTTATCGTCCTGTTCATCCTCCCTAGCTCGCTGATTCACTCCACCTACGAGCAGGTGATTTTGGATATCGACCGGGCTCAATCCTCGCTGGAACAGGAGGATTATGACGCCGCGCTAACTAGCATCGGCGCTATCTATGAATTGCTCAACTCCCGCGCGCGAAGGATAAAGTGGTTCGTCAACCACGGCGTCGTCAACGAAGCGCTCCTGGAAGCCGAACTCGCCTATAAAATGTGCGTACAGCAGGACAAGGAGGCTTCGCTCGCCGCGCTTATTGCCTTAAAAAGCGCGCTGAACGCGCTCGACGATATTGAACATTTCGACGTCAATACCTTTTTATAAGCGCGGCCGCTCACGCGGGGGGTCTTTACTGGGGCTGTTGCAATAAGGAAGAAAAAAGGAGAACCGAGCGACCGGAAAAGGTTG
>JAUNBM010000036.1 GCA_030527115.1 Clostridia bacterium | reverse complement strand
GACTGTTTCAGGGGCTTTGGCGTTCCCGAGAGGATTCGAACCTCCGGCCTGTCGCTTAGGAGGCGACCGCTCTATCCTGCTGAGCTACGGGAACAAGTATGAAGTTTTCGAGGTTATCAGCTAAGTTGCTGATAATCCGGCTTTCGTTCAAGCGGCGCCCGAACAAACGGGCGGGACGCAAAATACCGTCCGGGGAAAGCGCGTTTTTAAGGCACGAGAGTATTATAGTCGCTTTGGGCGGAGTTGTCAAATGCTTACTCACAAAATTTGTAAGCCGAAAGAGTAAATTCCCACAGCAAAGGCAACGGGCGTATTTGCCGGAGAAGCTTTGCAAAACCAATTCCGCCCCGTCAGCCGCCCTGTGATGAAGTCCAAAACCGTTTTTGACTAAGGCGCAAGCCACAAAAGCGCATGCCCCGATTGACACGCGCTTTATGGGCTAAATTCAGTCGAACAACGGAATGACGGCTCCGTCATAGGTGCTTTCGATGAAGGCGCGCACTTCCTCGGATTGCAAGGCTTCGAGCAGAGCGAGCAAGGCGGGGGAGTTTTCGTTTCCTTCGGCACAGCACAGCACGTTTGCATAGGAGGCGGCGGATAAGGAATCCGAGGTTTCGGCGGCGAGCGCATCCGTTTTTACCGACAAGCCTGCCTGTATCGCATAGTTGCCGTTGATAACGGCGAAGTCCACATCCTGAAGCGAACGGGCGAGCTGGGCGGCTTCAATCTCGATTATCTCAAGCGAAAAAGGGTTGTCGGTGATATCCTGTATCGTTGCGGTAAAGCCCGCCCCGTCGGAGAGCGTGATAAGCCCCAGCGATTCGAGCAAATACAGAGCCCTGGCCTCGTTGCTCCCGTCGTTCGGCACCGCAATACTGCTGCCGGCCGCAATCTCGTCCAGCGAAGCCAATTTACCCGCATACAGCCCCAAAGGTTCATAATGAACCGAGCCTATGGATACCAAAGAGGTTCCGTTCGATGCGTTAAAATCGTCAAGATAGGGCTGGTGCTGAAAGAAGTTTGCGTCCAGCTCGCCGCTTTCGACCGCCAGGTTTGGCTGGACGTAGTCGGTGAATTCGACGATTTCCAGTTGGTAGCCCTGCTCGTTAAGCAAAGGTTCGGCTATCCTCAAAATCTCCGCGTGGGGAGTGATCGACGCGCCGACGCGGATGGTTTTATCCTCCTGCTTCCCACAGCCGCCGAGACAGCCGAGGAAGATTGCGAGGGTTAGACAGATTGTGAGCAGTTTTTTCATGGTTTTTCTCCTTATTACTTTTTGTTTTTTCTTTTATCTGAACGGTTCGCAAAGCGAAGCCCGGCTTCCTGAATCAGCTGGACTATCACGACCAGCAGAAGCACAGTCACAAGCATAACGTCGGTTTCATAGCGGTAGTAGCCATAGTTGATTCCGATTGCGCCAAGCCCGCCGCCGCCAACGAAGCCCGCCATCGTCGAATAGCCGAGGATGGTTACGGCGGTTATAGCCGCGCCGACTATAAGCGAGGGACGGCATTCGGGCAACATGACCTTGAAAACTATCTGCGCGTTGGTTGCGCCCATGGAACGGGCGGCCTCGACGACTCCCGGATCGACTTCTCTCAGGGAGTTTTCGACCATGCGCGCAACGAAGGGCGCGCTTCCGATAACGAGCGGCACTATCGTAGCCGTCGAACCGAGCGATGTGCCGACGATGAAGCGCGTGAAAGGAATTAGCGCGACAAGCAGGATAACGAAGGGGACGGATCTGAGAAAGTTCACCAAAAAGCCCAGCGCCGTGCCGATAATGCGAAGGGGGCGCAGTCCGCCCTTGCCCGTGACCGCCAGCAGGATGCCGAGCGGGAGACCGAGGACATAGGCGAAGATTGTCGATACTGCTACCATATACAGGGTTTGCAGACTTCCGTTTAAAAACAGGGAGAAGCTCATGCCGTCGCCTCCTCGCTCCAGCGCACGCCGTTTTGCGACAGATAGCGCTTTGCCAGCTCCGAAGCCCGCCCATCGTCCGGAAGCTGAATCAACATCTGACCGTAGGTTTTGCCTGCAACGGTTTTAGCGTCGGCAAAGAGAATGCTGACCGGCGCGCCGCACGCCAATATCATGCCCGCCACCACCGGCTCCTGCGCCTGTACCCCGTCGAAAACGAGGCGCAGACAGCTCTTGGAAAGCGGGGAGGCTATGTTCGCGGACGGCTGTTTCATAACGAGCTTTTGCGCCGCCTCGGTGCGCGGATTGAGAAAGATATCGCGGACGAGCCCCGTCTCGGCAATATGCCCACCGTCGATAATCGCAACGCGGTCGCAAATTTTTTCCACGAGGCTCATCTCATGCGTGATGATGACGATGGTTATATTGAGGTTGCGGTTGATTTGCTTCAGGAGCGACAGAATCTGCTCCGTGGTTTGGGGGTCGAGCGCGCTGGTTGCCTCGTCGCAGAGCAAGATATGGGGGTTCGACGCCAGCGCCCTTGCGATTGCAACGCGCTGTTTTTGCCCGCCTGAGAGCTTGGACGGGTAGGCGTGAAGCTTGTCGGAGAGTCCAACGAGTTCGAGCAACCGCTTGGAGCGCTCGTTCGCCTCGCTCCGGCTCATGCCCTCCAGCTCGAAGGGGAAGCGGACGTTCTTCTGCACCGTCCTCTGCTCAAAGAGGTTGAACTGCTGAAATATCATGCCAATCTTGCGCCGCGCCGCAAGCAGTTCCCTTTTTGGCAGGGTGGAAAGCTCACAGCCCCCAACTAAAACCCTGCCGCCGCTGGGTTTTTCCAGCCCGTTGATACAGCGCACCAGCGTGGATTTCCCCGCGCCGGACAGCCCGATTACGCCAAAGATTTCGCCCTCGAAGATCGAGAGGTTCACGTCGCTAAGAACCGTCAGCTCCCCAAAGGACTTTTTTAAATGCTCAATGTGGATTATTTCGTTCATCTTCCCTCCTAACAAAAAAAGCAGACCGGCGGCCTGCAAAATAAAAAAATAACAGGCCGAGACGGCCTGCTAAATAGAAAGCTTTATGCCGTCACCAAAGGAATAACACGCCGCGCATCATCATGGCAACGTTACGGCACATCAGCATAGCGAAGTTATGATTCATTTGCGGCTCCTTTCCTTGGGACTGTTTTGAGATAGTGTACAACCGTCCTTAGCTTTTGTCAAGCATCATTTTTTGCCTCCCGCTCAGCCCGCAAAAGGATCGGAGGCATAGGGGATGGGCGTGGTGGGCACGCCCGGGGTGTCGCCGGGAGCGGTTGAGGAGGGCTCTCCCGTGTCGGGCGAGGCGTTCGGATCGGTCGAGGAGTCGGGGGAGGCGTCCGGATCGGGGCTGATCGTGACGGGATCGGTGGTGGTGGGCACGACATAGTCCGGCTCGTATGGGGAAACGGTCACTCCGTCCTTGCTGTACAGATATATGGTTGGGTTCGGATTGCCCTGGGAAACATATTGCGCGGCAACGCTCATGATTTCCGCCCAATTGGACTGAAGCCTGCCGAGCTTGGTGTCCAAATCGCTCGTGCTTCCGACCTCGATGCGATAGCCCTCGTCGGTATACATGGTTATTCCCATAGTCTCCCGAATATCTATCGTGCTGAGCATGGAGCTGAGCCCGTATTCCGAAAGCTTCGTCAGGACATCCAGCAGGGCTTGAACCTGCTCGTCCGTCTGCTCACCGATGCGTTGCTTGTTCACCGCGCCGGTCAAAACCAGCCCCTCGATCTCGATGAGCCCGTGGGTATCGGCGGCGTTGCTGTTTAAAACTATCCCGTTCCGGTCGATGATGGCTATATATTCGGAACTGAGCCCCCAGCGCACGGCGGCGGCCTCGGTTCGTTCAACGATTGTAATCTGAACGCTGTTCGGGAAGATGTAATCTATGGTTGCGGAAATATAGGGATCGGCTTCAAGAAGCTCGTCCGCCGCATCCAAATCCTGCTGGAGCATATGCCGCCCGACGCGAAGACCGGAGTTTTCAATTATCTCCGCCGAGCTGTAACGGGTGAAGGTGCCGAGAACCGTTACGGTTCGGAGCCGGAAAGTGAAATAGGCGACGATGGCAAGGATGAGCGCCAGCGCCGCTATCATCCCTATCACGGTTAAACGGCGCTTCCATATCAGCTTTTGTTGCCGCCGCTTCTTTTGAAGCTCCTTTTCGAGCTGTTTTTTGCGAAGCTCATCGCGGAGGCGCGCCCGCTGTTCCGCCTCCTCCAAAACTTTTTGCGCGGCGGTCTCCTTAACCACCACGAGCGTTTCGGCGCGGGCAACATCCTTGCGCTTGCCGTAGCGCTCCTTGCCTTTGCCCTTTTTGCGCTTCTTCTTCTTTTCTCCGGCGGGGTATTGCCGTCTGCCGTATCGGTCGAAAGAAAACTCCTTTGAGAACGCGGGAATCTCCTCGTCGGGCTCATCGTCAAAAAGCGGCGCGTTAGAAGCCGGCGGCTCGCTCTTGGAAGGCTTTGCGCCCGCACTCCGCTCGGCGGAAGGCTCGTCCTCATACGGAAAAAACTCAGCGGCGAGTTGAGCTTTCGTCTCCTCGTCCGTTGGGCTTAAAGGCTCGTCCTCATCCGAGAACAGGTCAATAACGACATCCTTCTCCCCGGTATCAGGTTTTCCCCTTCGTTTTTTCGCCACCGATTTAATCCTTTCTAAATACCTTCGCGCCCAGCGATTGAAGCGCGGTCTCCAGATGCAGATAGCCCCTGTCGATCCGTTCGGCACAGGCGATGGAGGTAGTTCCCTCCGCCGCGAGCGCCGCCAAAACCAGCGCGGCTCCACCGCGGAGATCATGCGCCGTCACCGCCGCCCCGTGTAGCCTGTCAACTCCGCGCACTATCGCCATAGTCCCGCGAAGCGTGTTCCGCCCGCCCATCTTAATCAGCTCCTGCGCGTGGCGAAAACGGTTTTCAAACACGTTCTCGACCAGGATGCTTATTCCTCCGGCAACGGAGCAAAGGGCAAAGAACTGCGGCTGCATATCCGTGGGGAAGCCGGGATAGGGCAGGGTTTCAAGCCGTTGAAGCTCCGAGGGCCTCTTGGGCGACTTGATTATCATGCGCATCCCGTCCATGCGGATGTATGCGCCGGAGTCCTGCAACTTCTCCAGCACAGCCACCATATGTTCCGGCCTCGCGCCGACAAGCTCCAGCTCGCCTCCGGTAATCGCCGCCGCCGTCAGATAGGTTCCCGCAACGATGCGGTCGGGCATTATCGAATAGGTACAGCCCTGCTTTGCCCGTCCTCCGGTTATGACTATCTCGGAACTGCCCGCTCCACGCACCTCAAAGCCGCAAGCGCACAAAAAATCCTGCAGATCGACTATCTCCGGCTCGCGGGCGGCGTTGTGTATGACGGTCTCGCCCTTTGCCATGCAGGCGAGCAACATGATGTTCTCAGTCGCCCCCACGCTCGGATAGTCGAGCGGAACGGTGGTTCCTAAAAATACGTCGCCCTCGCAACAGATGTAGCCGCCGTCCTCATCTATCCTGGCTCCGAGCCGCCGAAGCCCTTTCAGATGAAGATCAATGGGCCGATTGCCTATCTCACAGCCGCCGGGATAGGTTGCGACCGCCCGCTTAAACCTGCCGAGAACGGAGCCCAGCAGGAATATCGACGAGCGCAGTTCCTTTGACAGCGACTCGGAAAGAGTATAGCGGTTTGCGCTCCGGCTGTCAACAACGAGCGCGGCGCCCTCCCAATGCGCCTTGCAACCAAGCTCGGTCAGGATACGGATCATATTCTCCACATCCCGAAGCCTCGGACAGTTTTTCAGCACAACGGGCGCTTCAACCAGAAGCGTTGCCGCCAGGATGGGGAGCGCGGCGTTCTTTGATCCGTGAACCAGTATCGTTCCCGACAAGCGTGCGCCGCCCTCGACCAGAAATTGTGCCATAACGCCCTCCCCTTTGATTGCATACCACATCTTATGCAGAGCCAAAGGGGATTGTGATTTTTAGTTCGTCTCCCTTGAGATGTTCATCAGCACGCCCATGGCGGCAAGGAATATCAAAAGCGAGGTTCCTCCGGCGGATATAAACGGGAGCGCCTGCCCGGTGGTGGGCAAAAGCCCCGTGACAACGCCCACGTTGACGAACACCTGAATTCCAAAGACCGTGGAGATGCCGGCGGCGAGCAGGCTTCCGAAGCGGTTGCGACAGCGCAGGGAGATCAGCATTCCGCGATAGACTATCCAACCGTAGGCGATAAGGGTGAGAAGCCCGCCGAAGAAGCCGAATTCTTCGCAAAGTATGGCAAAGATGAAGTCGGATTCGCCGTAGGTCATATACAGGAGCTTTTGATAGCTGTTATTCAGCCCCTTGCCGAACAGCCCGCCGGAGCCGATGGCATAATAGCTCTGCACGAGCTGATAGCCGGTTCCCTGCGGGTCGGAAAAGGGGTCGCGGAACGAGGTGATGCGCGCAAAACGATAGTCCTCGATTACTGCGAGCAAAACGAAGGCGGCGATAAAGACTATTCCGAGCGCCAGCAGATGCCTTATATCGCTGCCGCCGAGATACAGCATAATAACGCCGATCATGCCGACAATAACCGCCATCGACATATTGGGCTGGAGCATGATGAGTCCGCAAATCATGCCGATTATAAACAGCAGGGGAAGCAGACCGCGCTTCAGCTCGCGCATCTGATCGCGCCGCCGCGACATGAACGAACACATATAGATAATCATGCCGAACTTTGCAACCTCGCTCGGCTGAATCGAAATTCCGAACAGGTCGAGCCAGCGTCTGCCGCCGTTCAGCTCGCGGCCGAAGAAAAGAACCGCGATAAGGAGGATGAGCGAAACGAGCATCGCTATACCGCTGAGCCGGTATATGGCGCGATAATTAACCCTCGTAAGCAGAAGCATGACCGGGTAGCCTATGGCGAGATACAGCGCCTGCCTTTTGAGATAGTAAAAGCTGTCGTAATTTGCGCTTTGGGTATGCTGGGCGTAGTAATAGCTGGCGGAGAACACCATAACGAGGCCGAAGGCGCAGAGCGCGGTAACAACGGCCAGGATTGTAAAATCAATTCTGCCCTGTTGCCGTCCGTGTCCGGCGCGCTTTGTTCGCTTTTTAGTGTTAACAGCCGCTTGCTCCATGCTCTATTTATATTCCCTGACTATAGCTTTAAAAACCCGTCCTCTTTGTTCGTAATTGTCGAACATATCCCAGGATGCGCAGGCGGGGGAGAGCAGGACGGCGTCGCCCTCCTGAGCCAGATCCCGCGCCATGTTGACCGCCTTCAAAAAGTCGCTGGCGCGATGGCAAATATCCTCATAGCCGGCTTCTTTCGCGGCGGCAAGGATCTTCTCGGCGGTATCGCCCAAAACGACGCAGGCGCGGATGTTCGAGGAAAACGCGGCGAACAGCTCGTCAAACCCGCTGTGCTTATCATAGCCGCCGAGGATAAGGATGGTGGGCTTCTTCATCGCCTCTATGGCGCGAATCGTGCTTGCCGGGTTGGTTCCCTTGCTGTCGTTTATGTAATCCACGCCGCTGCGGGTGCAAACATATTCTATCCGATGCTCAACGCCCGAGAAGGTTTGGAGGGTTTCCTTAACCGAAGCGGGGTCTATGCCCTGCGACAGAGCAAGCAGGGCGGAAAGCATCGCGTTTTCAAGGTTATGCACGCCCATAATCTTGATATCGTCCTTGTCCATCAGCTCCCTTTCGACTCCGTCGATTCGGTACACCAGCATATTCCGGCGCAGGAACATACCGCTGTCAAGCTCCTGACGGCGGGAGAAGAACAGCACCTTAGCACGGGTGAGCTTTGAAAAATCCCGCACTATCGGATCGTCATAGTTCAAAACCGCAACGTCGCTCTCGGTTTGATTGTCCAAAATCTTAGCCTTCGCCGCAATATAGTTCTCCATCGAGCCGAAGTGATCCAGATGATCCGGAGTTATGTTGCAAACTCCGGCGGCCTTGGCGTGGAAGCGCTTGTTGCCCTCGAGTTGCAGGGCGGCGGTTTCGGCAACGACAACGTCGCCGGGCTTGGTTTCGAGCGCGTGTTCGGAGATAGCGATGCCGATGTTGCCGAGAACATAGGTGTTCTTGCCCCCGTTTTGAAACAGCTCGCCGGTCAGCGCGGTGCAGGTGGTCTTGCCGTTGGTTCCGGTTATGCAGATGAAGTCGGCCTTGGAATAGCGATAGCCCAGCTCGATTTCCGAGATAACCTCAATGCCGCGCCTCCGCGCCTCCACGAGGAAGGGGCGGGTTAACGGGATGACGGGGCTGGGCACGATGAGATCGACTCCGTCGAGGAGTTCCATCGGATCCGCCCCCAGCTGAACCTCGTAGGCAATGCCCGACAGCGCGTCGAACAGCCCCTTTATCTCGGGCTTCATATCGTTAATTATCACGCGGTAGCCGTCGTGATACAATAGCTTTGCGGCCGCTATCCCGCTCTTAGCCATTCCAATGATAAGGGCAGTTTTTCTGTTAGACATTCTTTCCTCCTAACCGATGCTCCAAAGAAGCATACTCACAACACAGCAGATTACAGTCGTAAGGCTGTACATAAAAACGATTCGCGTTTCGGACATTCCGCCCAGCTCAAAGTGGTGGTGGAGCGGAGCCATGCGAAAAATCCGCTTCTTATTCCGGAGCTTATACGAACCAACCTGCAAAATAACCGAAACCGACGAGGCGACATAGCAGATTCCCATGATGGGCAGAAGCACCGCCGAGCGCGAGATAAGCGCGACGGCCGCCACAGCGCCTCCGAGCGCCAGCGAGCCGGTGTCGCCCATAAAGACCTGCGCCTTATAGTTGTTGAACCGCAGAAAGCCCAACAGCCCGCCCGTGAGCGCGGCGCAGAAGGTTGCGAGCCCGCCCTTGTCCGGAACGTCGAGCAAGAAGAACAGCCCGGCATAGAAGGACATGAAGATGATGGTGACCGAGGAGGACAGCCCGTCCAGCCCGTCGATCAGGTTCACGGAGTTGACGGATGCGATTATCACAAAGACCGCAAACGGGATATAGAAGATGCCGAGATCCCATTCGATGTTCCATATGGGTATCAGCAACTTGGAACCCACCTCATCCGAATAGTACAGCCAGAGCGCGGCCGCCAGCGCGATTAAAAACTGAAGGATAATCTTTTGATAGGCGCGAAGCCCCAGCGAACGCTTAAACCAGACCTTGATGAAGTCGTCCCAAAATCCCACGAGCCCGAAAGCTATCGTAAGCAGAAGCGCGCACAGCACGAGAGCGCTGTCCGAGGCGAAGATCAAAACGGACGCCACGAGCGCAAACAGGAAAAGAACGCCGCCCATCGTGGGCGTACCCGTTTTCTCCAGATGCGACTGCGGCCCTTCCTCCCGCTCCGTCTGCCCTATTCTCAGCCGCTTTATCATCGGAATGAACAGCGGCCCGAGTATCAGAACCATCAAAAGCGCAACCAAAAACGCCAAGAGTAGCTTTTGTAATATCATACCTTCCCTAACGCTGCCTCAGCAGCTCCTCCACGATTTCCTTGTCATCAAAATGATGCTTAACCCCGTTTATCTCCTGATAATTCTCATGCCCCTTGCCGGCGATAACTATAATATCATGCTCCCTCGCGATAGACAAGGCATAAGCTATCGCTTCCTTGCGATTTTCTATCACCTTGTAGGGGGTGGAACTGCGCTTAACCCCGTCCTCAATTTCAGATATTATCCTCATCGGGTCTTCGGTGCGCGGATTATCGCTTGTAACGATCACGAAGTCCGAATGCCGCCCGCCGATTTCACCCATAATCGGACGCTTAACCCTGTCGCGGTCGCCCCCACAGCCGAATACCGAGATCAGCCTCGCCTTGGCAAAGCCCCGACAGGTATTCAACACATTCTTCAGCGCATCGGGGGTATGGGCGTAATCCACATATACCGAGAAGGGGCGGCCGGAGGTATCGACCCTCTGCAACCTGCCGGCAACGCCAAAGAGCCCTTCCAGCCCCGCGGCAACGTTTTTCATCGTGAAGCCCGTTTCGAGGGTGAGCGCGGCGGCGCCCATGGCGTTGTAAACCGAGAACAAGCCGGAGATGTGCAAGCTCAGCCTGCAATCGCCGTGCGGAGAATGCAGATGGAAGGCCACGCCCTCGGTGGTGATATCAATTCCGCCGGCGCGGTAATCGGTGTTGCCCTGTATGCCCATCGTGCGGATGGGGAGGGTTAGATTCGCCTTCATCCGCTCCGCCGAGGGATCGTCCTGATTGATTATCGCAATCCTGCATTGCTTGAACAGGAGCTTTTTCGCCTCCAGATAGTTGTCGAAGGTTTTATGATAGTCGAGGTGATCCTGCGTGAGGTTGGTAAAGAGCCCCGCATCGAACATGATTCCATAGACTCTGTCCTGAACGAGCGCGTGGCTCGAAACCTCCATTATAACCAGGTCGCAACCCTCGTTCGCCATGCGGCGTAAGAGCGCGAACAGGTCGGCGGATTCGGGGGTGGTTCTGGCGGCGTCAATGCGTTCGTCCCCGATAAGGTTCACGATAGTGCCGATAAGCCCAACCTTTTTTCCCGCGCTCTCGGCAATGGATTTCACCATATAGGTTGTGGAGGTCTTGCCGTTGGTTCCGGTCACCGCCAGCATGGTCATGGCGCGCTCGGGATGCTCGTAAAAGCAGGCGGCGGCTTCGGCAAGCGCAATTCTCGTATCCGGAACGACGAGCTGGGGCACGTCCAGGTTTAAAGGCCGCTGGCAGATCAGCGCCACAGCGCCCTTGTCCACGGCTTGTTTTGCAAAGTTGTGCCCGTCGGCAACGAGGCCGATGATACAGCAAAAAAGCGCGCCCGGCCGCACCTGCCTTGAGTTATACTCGATTGAGCTTATCTCAACATCGTTTCCGATAAAAGGAACCTTAAGCTCCCCCGCAATTTTAGATAAAAGCATAGCTCCCCTTTTCCCTCCTAATTAGTCGTCCGGAACGTAGGTAAAGCCCACCCAGACGGTTGAACCAACGGGAATCCGCTCCCCCTCCGCATACTGGGTGGAGGAGACCGTCCCCTGACTTAGAAGCGGATCATACTCCATAACCAGCCCCACCTTCTTCAGGGCGTCGTAGGCGTTGAAGCGCGTCATGCCGATAATATCGGGCATGGATACATATTCTATTTCCTGATCCTCCGCTTGGAATGTCGTCCAGGCGGTATAGATTATAACGGGACTGCCGCTTACCACGATGGTTCCTGCCGGCGGCGACTGGCGGACGACGAAAGCCGTTTGTTCGCTTTCCATGTATATCGCTTCCAAATCCTCCTCATCGAGCGCCGCGAGCGCCTGCTCGACCGAGAGATTGGTCAGATCGGGAACCACCCGCGAATCGCCCGCGCTGTTTGGCGTTACCCCGCTGTAAGCTAAGGCGTTTTGAAGCACGAGCTGAACGAAGGGCGCGGCGACCGTGCTGCCGTAGACTACCGGAACCTGCGGCTCGTCGACGATAATCAAGCAGATGTACTGCGGATCGTCGGCGGGCGCGAAGCCGATGAAGGAGGCGATAAGTCGGGTGGACGAAACGGAGCCGTCCTCCTCATATTTCTGCGCGGTTCCGGTTTTTCCGCCAACGGTATAGCCGGCGATTCTTGCGTTCTTTCCGCTTCCGTTGTCGACAACGCTCTGGAGAATCTGCCGCAACTGCGCGCTGGTCTGCTCGGAGATGACCTGCCGCACAACCACGGGCTCATAGTCGGTGACAACGTTGCCATCAATATCCACGATTCTATCGACAATATAGGGTTGCATCAGATAGCCGCCGTTTATCGCGGCGGAGGCGGCGGCAATGAGCTGCATCCCCGTCGTGGAGATGCTCTGGCCAAAGCCTATCCTCGCGAGATCCGTATCGGTGATATACTTCCGGTGGGTAACGGTTCCGCTTGTCTCGCCCATCAGCCCGCTGCCCGTTGCGGTGTCGAACCCGAACTTATAGATGTACTCATAAAAGAGGTCGGTTCCCATGCTGAGCGCCATCGACATAAAGGCGCAGTTACAGCTGTTCTCGGCGGCTTCCGTCAGCGACTGGGTGCCGTGCCCGGCGCTTCGCCAGCATTTTATGCGCTGTCCGCGAACGGTGAGCGAGCCGCGACAGCTAAAGGTGTTGGCAAGCGTGACGGTTCCGCTGTCCAGCGCGGCGGCAAGGGTTATAATCTTAAAGGTGGAGCCGGGTTCATAGGTATCGGTGACGAGCCGGTTCTTCGACAGCTCCAACAGCTGAGTTGCGTCGGTTCTCGGCGGGTTGTTGGGGTCGAAGGTCGGATAGGTCGCTATGGCGAGTATCTCTCCGGTCTTGGGGTTCATCAAAATGCCCTGCACGGTTTTGGCGTTGTTAATCGTAGCCGCCTGCTCCAGCGCGGCTTCGAGATAGCCCTGCAGTCCGGTATCGACGGTGAGAATGAGGTCGTTGCCCGCAATCGGTTCGACATATTCCTGCCTGCCGTCGGGAATCGGATTGTTGTCGCGGTCGGTCTCGACTATCTGCCTGCCGTCCACGCCCGCAAGCTCGGTATTGTATGTAAGCTCAAGGCCGGTTTGTCCAACGCCGTCAACATTGGTAAAGCCCAGGAGCTGAGCGAAAAGCTGACCCTCGCGGTAGCTGCGCTTAACATCGGAATAGTAGCTCACCCCGTCCTCAAACTGATAGGAGGACAACAGCTCCACTACCTCCTTTTCCACCTGATCCTCTATCTTTATCTGCTGGCGGTTGGTATTGGACACCTTGGTTAAAACCGAGTCGTAGTCCAACTCCAAAATCGTGGACAGAAGATAGGCGACGCGCTCGCGGTCGTCAGCGTCGATGGCTTGCGGGTTGACGCAAACCTGATAGGTAGTATAGCTGGAGGCGAGAACGTTGCCCGCCCTGTCGATAATCTCGCCGCGTTGCGCCCTGAGCGAGGTGTTGAGCGTCCATTGCTTCTGCGCCATTTCGGCATATTCCGGGCCGTTGCAAACGGAGACTATGAACAGGTTAGCGACAAGCACAACAAAGAGCGTCATGGAAAAAGCAAAGACAACGATCAGCTTTTTCTTCGCCGGCGACACCTTGATTTTTCTTTTCGTCCTTTCGCGGACTGCTTCGCTTGCTGCCATCCTTTTACTGACCGTCTCCCGAACTCCACGTCATAACGCGACCCGCGTCCTGGTTCGCTTCGTTTATAGAGGTGTAATCGTTCAAGGAGCTTTGATCGTTGATAATCTGGGAGATGAGTTCCTCGGTCTCGGATATTTCCTCGTTAATGTCCGCGATCTCGCTGTGAATCTGGGCAATATCCGCACTGCCCTTCAGTGCAAAGAGCGCGGTCGCCGCCACCACGAACATCGAAGCTATCAGAAGAATTTTGGAGGAAAGCGGCCAAGGAGCTTTTTGGGGCGTTTCAAGCACGGGCTCCTCATCCTCGGTGATGACCGGTTGCGGCTTAACCTGCGCCGCGGGCGTCTCGTCCTCCGAAAGCTCAACTACCGAGTAGTTTTTGTGCGTGGGCGCGTAGATTCGCGTCTTAGGGATATTAGCTCCCCGCTTATCGCTGTCGAACTGAACCTCCATGGTTTCCTCCTTTCCGAATGTTTTCTATAATCTATGCCGCTCAGAGCCTTTCTATGGCTCGAAGTTTTGCGCTGCTCGAGCGTGAATTGCGCTCCTGCTCCAAAGCGGACGCCGTCAGCGGCTTTCTGGTCAGAATGCGCGCGGTGGGCTTTTTCCCGCAGATGCAGACCGGCGCGCTTTTGGGGCAGTCGCAGGGCTGTTCAAACTCCTTAAACAGCGTTTTTACTATCCTGTCCTCGAGCGAATGAAAGCTTATTATCGCGAGGCGGCCGCCTTTTTTCAGCAGTCCGTGCGCCGCCCTTATCGCCTGCTCCAAGCCGTTCAGCTCGCCGTTCACCTCTATCCGGATAGCCTGAAAGCAACGCCGCGCCGGATGCTGGGGCTCGTTTCGGAACTTCGCGGGAATCGCTTCCTTAATCAGCGCGGCAAGCTCGGTCGTCGTCTCAATCGGCCGGCTTTGGCGGCGCTCGCACAGCCTTTTCGCTATCCGCGACGAAAAGCGCTCCTCTCCGTAGCGAAAGAAGATGCTCGCAAGCTCCTTTTCGCCGTAGCCGTTCACCACATCGTAGGCGGAAAGTCCGGCCTGCCTGTCCATCCTCATATCCAGCGGGGCTTCGGCCTTGTAGGAAAAGCCGCGTCCGGCGTCGTCGAGCTGGTGGGAGCTGACGCCGAGATCCAGCAGTATACCGTCGACGGACTCAACCCCGCGCTCGTTTAAGAGCCGCTCCATTTCAAAGAAGTTGCCGCGAACCGGGATGAAGCCCTCCCCGAAGGACGCGAGCCTGCGTCCGGCGAAAGCTATCGCCTCCGCGTCGCGGTCGATTCCAAAAAGACGGGAACCTTCGGGCAAAAGCTTGAGTACGGCTTCGGCGTGACCGCCGCCGCCCAACGTCCCGTCGACAAAGATTCCGCCGCGTTCGGGGGACAGGAGGGAGATAACCTCGTCAACAAGAATGGGGACATGATAGGCCTGTTCCATTCCAAATCCCGCTCCTTCCGTTTTTGAGTAAACTCCACCCATATACAAAACGATTATACAGCAAAAGCTCGCGCTTGTCACTCCATAAATGTGACAAAAAGGCGATTTTTCCATTAAACCCGTCCGCCGGATGGGAGCTTTTTCAGCTTAATCCCCGGCGCTTTGGGCGGCTCGACATTTTTTGCGGAATAATTCACAGCTTGTTTACGAGCTTGTGACAACCAGTTCTTATCTTTTTGTTAGGTTCAAACTGAGGTGATTTATTGATGAAGAAAGCCGTTGCATTTTTGCTCGCCTGCATTATCGCGCTCGCCGCTTTGGGTTGCGGGGGCGGTAACGATACCGTCGACTCCGACGACCCTATCTACATCGTAGGAGTTCCGGAGACGGCAACGCCTTCGCCCACCGCCGATATGGCTGTGCTGGCAACCGTAACGCCGTCGCCAACGCCAACGCCGACCCCAACGCCGACGCCCACTCCGACCCCAACGCCCGAGCCTACGCCTACGAGGCCTATCACGCCCAGGCCAACCGCCACGCCGGATGCAAGCGCGACGACGACTTCAGCTTCGGATTACGATGAGGTCAGCGCGCGCCGGCTCGCGAGTTTTGCAATGACGCTCCTCGACTATCCCTATGTGCGGGGTGGAAACGACCCCGACGAGGACGGGGGCTTCGACCCCGGCGGCTTCGTGCATTACTGCCTCGTTTCCATCGGGGAGTCCGTCTCGCACAAGACCTCCAAGGGCTATTCGGAGGTCGAGGAGTGGACGCGGATAGACTCCATTGACGAGCTTAAGGATGGCGACCTCGTGTTCTTTATGACGGGAACGAATACGGATATAAACTGCGTCTGCATCTATCTCGGCGACTTCCGCATGATTTATCCGTCGTCGAGCGAGGGAAAGGTTATCATCTCCAATATTAGCTCCGATTATTGGACGGAGAGCTTCCAGTTCGGACGGCGGGTGTTTTGATTGATTTTGAAGGGGATATTGGGTATAATGAAACTATGAAGTACATTGATGAAACCACATGGGAGCGCAGGGAGATCTGCAAATTGTTCTCCAATATTGGAATCCCCTTTTACTCGGTAACCATACCGATGGACGTTACTGAGCTGTATTCGTTTTGCAAGGCAAAAAAACTTTCGTTCTACCACGGCATGATATATGTTGTGATGAAGGCGTGCAACGAGGTCGAGGCGTTTCGCTATAAGCTGCGCCGGGACGGGATAGTGTTGCACGAACGGCTGTCGCCCTCCTTCACCTATCCGAGGGAGAACGACCTCTTTGGAATCTGCAACGTCGAATGGGAAGCGGGGGAGAGCCTTGTGGACTTTTGCTCGCGGGCGAAGCGGGCACAGGAGGGGGCTGTTTCTGCGATTCCAAGCGACGAGGACGAGCAGAGGGACGATTTCGTCTATATTTCCTGCCTGCCCTGGTTCTCGGTGACCCATGTTGCGCAGGAGGTTTCGCTCGATCCCAACGAATCAATCCCGCGCCTGCTTTGGGACAGGCTCAGGGATGAGAACGGGCGAAAATGCCTGTCGATGGTAGTGCAGGTCAACCACAGGCTGATCGACGGCGTCCACATCCACCGCTGGCTCGAAGCCGTAAAGCGCGAGATCGCCGCGCTGTCCTAAAGCGGGGGCATTGAATTGAGGGGCAAACCAAGAAAAACCATCATCAGGGAGTAGAGAATGAAAGGATTTTTTAAGAACAAACTGGTATTTACGCTTCTGTGCGTGCTGGCTTTCGTTATCCTGTTCTTCGGGATTATGTTCCTCGTCATCTATGTGGGCAAGTGTTCCGTGGACAGCAACAAGGATCAGCGCAGTACGGCGGAGCCTGTTGCGGAGGCGACCCCGACTCCGCTCCCCGACCGCAACTACGATTTGGGAACGCCCATCGACTTCATGCCCGACCTGTCGCAGATGAATCTCGGCACCGTGGACGAGGAGCTTGAGGAGAATTACGCCCAGGAATACTGGCTGGATATCACGCCGGCGGACGTTCGCGAGCGCATCGACTGCGTGATATTTAAGCATTCCGAACGGCGTTACACCTATCTGTATTACAACGGGCAGTATATAAGGCTCGACGAAGGCACGGACGGCTACGGGGTGATGGATATGATCCTCTGCGACGTCGATTTTGACGATGAGGACGACCTGATCTTCTGCTATTCCTTCGGAGCGGGCGACGAATACGCTTCCAAGGTGGGCTGGTATGATTTTGCCGAAGGCGCGCTTGTTCTTGCCGACTTCAGCCTCATGGGGGAGGAGCTGGTGCTAATGTCCGCTGACGGCGTTACCTGCGAGCTTTACCGCGCTGAGCGGAGCAGCGGGGAAACCGAGGGCGGCTATGTATTGCATATCATCGAGAATGCGGCGCTGGGCGAGGTTGTCGAACAGGAGGGCAGGCTGTTTTTACAGCTCAATCCCCTGTCATGAAGCGGCTTGCGATAATCTTGCTATCCGCCCTGTTGCTTGCAGGTTGCTATGCTGAGGGCGGCGAGGTATTGAACCTCAATACCGAGTCCGCTCCGACTCCGACCCCGGCGGAAACGCCGGAGCCGGAGCTTGTCGAGATCGCTGTCAGCTCAACCGCAACCCCTGCGCCGCCCACTATCGTTCCAACGCCGACCGCCACAGCCACTCCCGACCCGCTGGCCGGGCTGAATCCAAGCTTTTACGGCGCGGACTCCCGCTTCTATCATATCGACCTTTCGGAGGAAATCAAGGCGCGCATAACCGGACTGAGCTATCCCAAGAGCGGAGCCAAAATAGGCTATGACGAGCTTCGCTATATCCACCTCATCTATGTGGATTTTGAGGGGGAGGAGCATGAGGGCGAGCTTATCGTAAACAAGCTGGTGGCGGACGAGGTGATGGATATATTCTACCGCCTCTATCAGGCGGGCTATGCGCTCGAGAGCGTCCGGCTCGTGGACGATTACGGCGAGGTCGCGGACGATACCCTTTCGATGGAGGCTAACAACACCTCCGCATTCTGCTATCGAAATACCGCGTCGGGAAATCTGTCGCGCCACAGCTACGGCGCGGCGATCGACATAAACCCGCGCATGAATCCCTATGTCAAGCGCAACGGAAGCTTTTCGCCCAAGAACGCCGAGGAATACCTCGACCGGAGCGTCATCCGCGAGGGGATGATTGACGAAAACGATCTCTGCTATCAGCTCTTTATCGAATATGGCTGGGAATGGGGCGGACATTTTAGAACCGAGAAGGATTATCAGCACTTTTCCAAGGATCTGGGCTACTGAGAGCTTATGCCGGACGGGCAAAAGCTTAGTCCGGCTAATTAGCCCACATGGGCAGTTCACTCGATATGATTTTCAAAATGAAGTATTGGAAATTCCCCGAAAGACTTGTTTGACTTCAGAAATTAACCCTCACGAAAAAACTCCCGGTTTGCCATATGTCCATGGCAAAGCGGGGCGCTCAATTTTCGTATTTAGAATTACTTCCTTACTCTTTAGGGGGTTCTTTTGGTCCTTTTCTCGTATAATAGAAGCGTAGAAC
>JAUNBM010000035.1 GCA_030527115.1 Clostridia bacterium | reverse complement strand
CCAATACGATGTGAAACATAAAATCCTCCCGGGCGAAGTATAGCACGATCGCCGCTCCTTGGCAAGGGAGCTTCTTTCGCCCGTTAAAATCTCGTTTCTCTACATTTGACTCAAAACCATTGACAAACGAAAGATTTTGCGATAAGCTTATTGTGCAAGGGCGCCGTCCTTCTTTTCATGGTCATTCCCATCCCCTTTTTTAATTATCTGGAGAGCGCCCTTGCTTTTCTATATCTGCGACTTTGGGCAGGGGTCTCCGCTTCGGGGCAAAAAGTTTCCGCCGCTGTTGACTTTTGGCTGTTTCGCTGATAGAATAAAGCCGCGATGAAGGAAAGAGTAAGCATACGCAGTTCCTTTTAAGAGAGTCGGGATGGTGAAAGCCGACAGGAACGGTTTGCCGAAGATGGCTCCGGAGCGACGCGGGTGAGCTTTTTTGTAGTGAGCCGGCGCGGGAAACGCCCGTTACAGCGCGAACTTATGCCCCTGTTTTTTGGGAAGTAAGGTGGTTAAACGGTTTGCAATTTCGGCATACTGTCCTTACACGGGCGGTATGCCTTATATTATTTTGGAGGAACTATGGAGAAGAAAACATTTTACATCACAACCCCGATATACTACGCTTCGGGCGCACTGCACATAGGTCACGCCTATTCCACGGTCGCCGCCGACGCCATCGCGCGATACAAGCGTCAGCGCGGCTACGACGTTCGCTTTTTGACCGGCTCGGACGAGCATGGGCAGAAGGTGGAGCGCGAAGCTGAGAAGAAGGGGCTGACCCCCAAGCAATATGTTGACGAGATAGTTGCGGCATTTCAAAACGTCTGGAAGGTTTTAGATGTGTCCAACGATGATTTCATCCGCACGACCGATGAGCGGCATATAAAGACCGTGCAGAAGATTTTTAAGCGGCTTTACGATCAGGGCGACATCTACAAGTCGAGCTACACCGGTCATTACTGCACCCCCTGCGAAAGCTTTTGGCTTGAACGCCAATTAAAGGACGGCTGTTGCCCCGACTGTGGCAGACCCGTGGAGCTTGTGGAGGAGGAGAGCTACTTTTTCCGTCTCTCCAAGTATGCGCCGCGCCTGATTCAGCACATTCGCGACAACCCGGAATTTATCCAGCCCGTCGCCCGCACGAACGAGATGCTCAACAACTTCCTGCTCCCCGGTCTTGAGGATCTCTGCGTTTCCCGCACGAGCTTCAAGTGGGGCATACCCGTGGAATTCGACCCCAGGCACGTCGTCTATGTATGGATTGACGCGCTGTCCAACTACATAACCGCCCTCGGCTACGGAAGCCCGGACGAGACCCTCTACAACCGCTACTGGCCTGCCGACGTTCACATTGTGGGCAAGGAAATAGTGCGCTTTCATACGATAATCTGGCCCATCATGCTGATGGCTTTGGATTTGCCGCTGCCCAAGCAGATATTCGGGCACGGCTGGCTGGTTATAAACGGGGACAAGCTCTCCAAGTCCAAGGGCAACGTCGTGGATCCCATCCCGCTGTGCTCCCGCTACGGCGTGGACGCAATCCGCTATTTCCTGCTTCGGGAAGTACCCTTCGGCTCGGACGGCGCGTTTTCAAACGAGGCTTTGATTTCAAGAATCAATACCGACCTCGCGAACGATCTGGGGAACCTCTTGTCGCGAACGGTTTCGATGATAGACAAGTATTTTGACGGAGTTATCCCCGCGCCCTCGCTTCCCGGCCAGGAGGACGAAACCATACTCTCGCTCGCAAAGGAACTGCCGTCCCGCGTTGACGCTCAGATGGACTCCTGGCACATTCCCGATGCGATCGGAGAGATCTTCAAGCTCATCGGCGCCTGCAACAAGTATATCGACCTCACCGCTCCGTGGATACTCGCAAAGACCGAGGAGGGCAGGGAAAGGTTGAAAACCGTGCTGTATAACCTTGCGGAAAGCCTCCGCATCTGCGCTATACTGCTCGTGCCGTTTTTAACCTCGACCCCTCAGAAGATGTTTTTACAGCTCGGCGTCCCTGCAAGCAGGCAAACCCTTGAATCCGTCGCGTTCGGCGGAACCGAAGCCGGCGCAAGGGTACAAAAAGGCGAGCCGCTCTTCCCGCGCATAGATTTGCAGGCGGAGCTGGCCGCGCTTGCCTCGGAAAGCGGAGCAACCGCCGCTTCCGAGCCGGAGGAGAAGGAGGAGCTTGCCCCCTTCAAGGACGAGATAGATTTTGAGGACTTTCAAAAGCTCGACCTGCGCGTAGGCGAGATCACCGCCTGCGAGGAGGTCAAAAAAGCGAAGAAGCTTTTAAAGCTTACCGTTCGTATAGGAGACGAGGAGCGCACCATAGTCTCGGGCATCAAGAAGTGGTACTCCCCCGACGATCTTGTGGGCAGGCAGGTGGTCGTTGTCGTAAACTTGAAGCCCGTCACGCTCTGCGGCGTGGAGAGCCGCGGCATGATACTTTGCGGCTCAGACCCGAAGGATGAAAAGCTCGCCTTCGTCACCCCTTCCTCCCCGCTTTCAAGCGGCTGGGTGGTGAGGTAGCCCATGCGCCTGTTCGATACGCACGCGCATCTGCTGGACGAGCGGTTCGACGCGGACAGGGCGGCGGTTTTGAGCGCCATCCGCCAGTCGGAGGTCGAATACGTCGTTGAAATCGGTTGCGACCGCGAGGGGTTTAGCTCCGTGCAGGCTCTTTGCAGGGCGAACAACTTTATCTACGGCGCTTTGGGCGTCCATCCGCACAACGCCGACGAGATGAACCCCTCCGTGATGGACGAGCTTGCCCGCGCCCTCGATTCGGAGAGGATAGTAGCCGTGGGCGAGATAGGGCTGGACTATCACTATGATTTTTCCCCGCGCGAGACCCAAAAGAACTGCTTTTCGATTCAGCTTGAGCTTGCCGCGCAAAAGAAACTGCCCGTGGTTATTCATGATCGCGAGGCGCACGGGGACACGCTGGATATTTTAAGAGCGCATCGGGACGGGCTCGGCGGCATTATGCATTGCTTCTCCGGAAGCTATGAGACCGCGCGCGATTGCATCGACCTCGGCCTGTATATCGCATTCGGCGGTGCGCTGACCTTCCAAAACGCGAACCGCCTGCGCGAGACCGCCGCCCGGCTTCCGCTCGACAGACTGCTCATCGAAACCGACTGCCCCTACATGACCCCCGTTCCGTTCCGCGGAAAGCGCAACGATCCAACCCTCATGCACCTGACGCTTAAAACCCTTGCCGAAACGCTCAAAATCGACGAGGAGCGGCTCGCTGAAACGCTGTTTGAAAACAGTCTCCGCGCTTTTAACCTTCGCTGAACGGGGCTTACCGCTCCTTTTGACCGGACGGCAGGGAATAAAAGCTTCCGATTCAATCAAACAAACCGCCTTGTCAAGCCTTGAACAGGGCGGTTTTTTGCGTTGCTATATTATTATGAAGAACTTGCCTTTGCCGCTCCGGCTTTTATTTTAACCTGCAAGCTCCACGGGGAATTTGTCGATTATCCGAACCACCCATCGAAGCACGCTGGCGGCGTCCGCCGCAGATATAACTCCGTCTCCGTCAACGTCCCCCAACAGCTTCCCCCGCTCGGTCAGCTCAGCCAGCTTTACGATATGGCGCAGGATGGCGGAGGCGTCCAGCGCTTCCACCTCGCCGTCGCAGTTGGCGTCCCCATACAGCCTTGGCTCGGTTGTAGGTTCGACCGTGGGTTCAGCCGTGGCTTCTGCTGTGGGATCGGCAGTGGGTTAGGCGGTTGGCTCAGATGTTGGATCAGCCGTTGGCTCAGCGGTGGGTTCGTCGGTTGGCTCAGCTGTGGGCTCAGGCGTGGGCTCTGCCGTGGGTTCAGCCGTAGGTTCGGAAGTGGGATTTCCCGTGCCGCCCGAAGGAGTAGTCAGTCCGGCGGGAATCTCCTGGTCAAAAATCGTCCACATCAGCTCGGGATAGTCGATAAAGATGTTCCGATTGTTCTGGAGCGTTTGAACATAGTTGTTGCGCGCCATCTCCCATTCGTCCACGGGGTCGGCGGCGTTCCACTCGAGCAGGGTCTTATAGCTGTCCACAACCGAGCTGAAGTAACTTTGGCAGTCGGAATAAAACTGAACGTAGACATAGGCGAGAATCCTGGCGGTGTCGCCCTTGAATTCGTCCGATGGTTCCCAGCAAGTCTTATCATTGTATGTGCTGATTCCGTAATAGCCCGTTACCGCGCCTTGAGTCTGCCCGCCGGTTTCCGTCCAGGTGTTGTAACTTTTGGTTCTGTCCACGGTTCCATAGTCATAATTGCCGTGTATGCTGTTCGTTCGAGGATTGGTCGGGCGGATATGATGCAGATCGTTTTCCGCATTTCCGCCTCCTTTTGACTTTGCCCAGACATGCTCGCGGTTATAGGTAGAGCCGCTGTCCCACGTTCCGTTTACCGAAGCCGCCGAGAAGAACAGAAGGATGTTTCCGCTTACGGTTACATCGGCGTCGGAATTTACAAACAGATTACGCTGGTTGCCGTAGCTCGTCGATTTGCCGTTAAGCGCGGTTTCCAAATAGGAGATGAGCGCCGAGCCCGACATGGCTTTCATCTCGTCAACGGTATTGCTAAAGCCGTTATAATAGGTTAGCGCCGCCTGCGGAAGCTCGGTGCAGGTTACGTTCCAGTTTTTCTCCGCCGCTTTCGCTGGAGTTATGGCAAGGATCGCCGCCGGAATGAGCAGTAGCGCCAGAATCAGAGCAAGGACTCTTTTTTTCATGAAAAAAACCTCGAATCGCAGAATACACTTTAGTATACACCGAATTCGAGGCATAGTCAAACCCAATCAAGGTCAGGGCAGAACGGGAATCAGCTCTCCGTCTCCACCGCCTCCGCTACTTCCGCCGCTGTCGGGCGAGGGGGTGGCAATCGCCGGCCCGATGCTGCGTCTTTCCAAAATCAGCGGATATTCGGACTCAAAGCTCATGACCGTTTCCACAAACTCCCCATTCACATACTTGTCAACGTAGCTCATGACGAGGTAGAAATCGTGCCCCTCGCGGACGACTATCTCCGTACCCGCCTCCTGGTCCTTATCCTCGATATACTCTATCTCCACGGACTCGATGTGTTCCAATATCTCATTTCTGGTGCGGTAGGACACGCCCTCCTCGAAGGCTTGCCCGTAAACCTCAACGTTAACGTCGCGCTTGCGACTGCTCTCCTTGTTAGTGGTTACATAGACAAAGACATAGAGCGTCGTATCGCCGTTGTTCCGGAACTTGAAGTCGATGTTGCCGTAGTCCACGGTAGCGTCGAAACCCAGCCCCTGCTCGAATTTGGTCGTTACATAGTCGGAGGGAATCGTATGCCCCTTGCGGTTGACTATTTCAACATTCGCCCTTATCAGCGCGTTAAACATCGTCGTGCTAACCTGGCAAACGCCGCCGCCCGTCTCGAGCCGATAGCCGCCGCCGTAAACCGCCTTGGCCTCCGCCCAGCCGTTTTGCGCGCTCCGCTTGCCGGTGGTGTTGTTAAAGCTGAACACACTGCCGGGTTCGAGGGTTATGACGGACATCATCTCCGCCGCCTTGCGGATATTGATATCCCTCGCCTCGCAATTCGCCTTCTCGTCCTCGGTCATGCTCGAAGTTCCCTTGAAGCGATAGGTAGTGGTATATTCGGCAAGCAGGGTCGTCTGCTTTTTTAGATCGTCAACCGTGACGGCAGGTTCGGAAACCGTCGCTTCGGGAACTATGGTTGCCGTATAAGTCCCCTGCTCGACATTGCTCTTGACGGCGGATACTATCGTATCATAATTGAGTTGCACCCCGTTTTGCCCCTCGCTGTAAACAAAGGAGGATTTGCCGTTGGAATCCGTCTCGATGGTGAAGCTCGCATTGGTAGCATGGTTGGGCAAATTTTCGTTGAGCCCATACAGCGTCTGAAGCAGGGTTTCCTCGTTGATTATGACCTGCGCCGAAACCGCGCCGCGCTGATTCGCCTGCTCGATGGCGGTATCAATATCGAATTCGAGGCCTATATCGGTAGCGTTCAGCGTCTGCTCCAGCCCCTCGCCCTGTATCAAGAAGGCGACCTCGGGAAGCTGAAGGTTCGCGCTCAGTTCCGCCCTGGCGTCCGAAACGGTCTTGCCGCCGATGGAAATGCCGTTGACCGAGGCGGTCTCGGATAGCATGGAGTCGTCCCCAAGCTGAACCTCCGCGCTCGGACTTGCGGTCGGCTCGGTCGATACCGCTTCGGAGTTGCAGCTGTTAACTGCAAAGATAACGGCGAAAATCAGCCCGCCTATCGCAAGCAAGAAGAATATAAGGATGGATATGAATTGAATTCTGCGCTTTCTGATACGGCGCTTCTTTGCCTCCTGGCGTTTTCTCAGCTCGTCGGAGGACATTGCCGAAGCCGGAGGCCGCCGCGAAGAGCCGCTTCCCGCCCGTGAACCGGAGGCTTGACGCACGGAAAAATCCTGCACGGTGCCGTTACGCATCGCGCCGGTACGCGCTTTTGCCGCGCCCGCCTTCTTAGGTTCTCCGCGCTTTTCATACATGGCTGTATTATACAGGATTAATTCACTTTCGACAACCGCTTCTTCAAAATATTACAAACTCTACACATTTCAGCTCTTTTCAAACACAAAAACCCAGGGAAGCAGACCGCCCGCCTCCGTCCGCTTTTGCTCCGTCAGCCTCAGTTCCGGCGCGCTCTTTATGCAGTCGCGTAGCAGTCTATACTCCATCGTATAAAGAACCGCCGTTCCTCCGTCCTTCAAAAGCCCCGGAAGCCTGCGGATAAGGCCGCGATACAGCTCCAAGTTCTCGCGATGGCTTCCAACGCGGTTTCCGAACGGAAGATTCGATATTATCAGATCGAAGCCCTCCCTGGCTTCAAACCGCAGAGCGTCCTTGATAACAAAATTCGCCTTCGACTTCGCGGCGGCGGCATTCTTTCGCGCCGCCTCAACCGCCGCACCGCTCTTGTCCACCCCAAGCAACAGCTTGCAGGGGGAAAGCCGCTCCCGCTCAAAGAGCAGGGTTCCGCTCCCGCAAAAAGGATCGAGAACCGCCGCACGCTCGGCCTTTTCAAAGCGGCGGGCATAGCGAACCAGCGCCGCGGCCGTACTCGGTTGCATCGAGGCGGCTATCGCCTGCTTGCGATAGGAAAAGCGGGTATCGGGAACATCCCACAGCTTCCAATAGAGGTCGCATTCGTCCAAGCGGCACTCTATCCTAAGCTCGCAATCGTAGTTCGACGGATCGTTGGGCGCTTTTAAAAGCGAACGCACCTCGTCTATCAGCTTCCTGCGATCCTTCAAATAGCCGCGAAGCTCTATCCTGTACCGGCTCTTTGGGCAGGCGTCCGCCGCGATAGCGATGGCGCGGGCTTCAGCCTTTACCTTGTACGCTATGGGTATCAACGCCTCAACTAGACAGCGGGCCTTGTAAAGCCTGCCAACCTTCTCGGTATTCACATACAGGCCGTCCCGCCGCTCCCGAACCGAAAAGCCCAGTTCCTCAAGCTCTTCTTTCAAACAGCTCTCAAAGCCGCTCGGAGCTACGCACAAGAAATTATACGCCTTGTCCAACACTCCGACAGGCTCAAAGCTCAGCCTGTGTACCGCGCTTTTCGCTTTATTCAGCGCGAGCGTTATCTCCGCCTGATGCTTTTCGCAATCGGTCGGAGGAAGTATGTAGCCGTCGAGCGTTTCGGCGTCCTTGAGACTGCCGAGCGCCAGCAGGAGGCTGGGTATGCAAAAAAGTGTGGTTTCCTCCCGCACCGCTTCCCTAAGGCAGGGAAGATACTGCTCGTCCTCCAGCGCTCCGACGAGGCGGTAGGCGTTCTTCCGCGCCTTCGACTCCTCCCCCTTGATAAGCCTGATAAGGCTTTCAGGCTCCAGTGCCCGCCGGATTATCTCCCTTTCCTTGCCGCTTTTTGCAAGCGCGCAGAGCGCCGACAGGGCTTGCGCGGCGTCCGCCGTTTGAAGTTTGGCGATCAATTCTTGAATCATAAGTCCCCGCTCACCTTGAAAATCAGTTCCAATACCCGCTCCGTTCCGTTTGCGGTTCGGTCGTTTCTCATCCTGTCCGCAAAGCTCCGCCTTTCGCTGTACAGCTTTGTAATCGCGTTCGTCAGCGTCTCGGCGCTCATAGCCTCCTGATCCAGCTTTATCGCATAGCCCCGGGAGGCAAAATAGTCGGCGTTTTGAATCTGATCCCCCCGGCTTTGAGCGAGCGGAAGCGGGACTAAAATCGCGGGCTTGTGCAGGGCAAGCAGTTCAAACACGGCGTTCGCTCCGGCGCGGGAGACCGCCAGCTCCGCCATAGCTAAAATATCTGGCAACTCCTGCCCGATATATTCAAACTGCTTATAGCCGGCAAAGTCATAGGAGGCGTCCAGCTTGCCCTCGCCGCAGAGATGCACTATATCGAAAACCGGCAAAAGCTTTGGCAACGCCTCTCGAAGCCGCTCATTTAGAGCCTGCGCCCCCAAGCTCCCCCCCATAACCAACAGCACGGGTTTGGAGCCGTCAAAGCCGCAGAACCGAAGTCCCGCCTGCTTGCTTCCGCAAAGAAGCGCGTCGCGAATCGGAGTTCCCGTATGCACCACCGTTTTTCCGGCCTTTATAAACCTTTGCGTCTCGGAAAAGGTAACGCAGATTATATCCGCATAGCGAGCCGCGATACGGTTGGCAAGCCCCGGCGAATAATCGGACTCGTGTATCAAAACCGGGCATTTCCTCTTTGCCGCCATAACTACGGGTACGGAAACAAAGCCGCCCTTGCTGAAAACGAGGTCGGGCTTTATTTGTTTAATCAGCTTCTTAGACTGCGACAGCCCCTTTAAAACCCGAAAGCAGTCGGTGAAATTCTTGATGGAGAAATACCGCCGCATCTTTCCTGCGGTTATCGGGTGAAAGCTCACCCCGTCTTTTTGGGATATCAGCCGTTGCTCGACGCTCCCGTCCATACCTATATAATGGATCTCCCATTCGCCCCTGTCGAGCCTGTCAATAAGCGCGATATTGGGATTTACATGCCCGGCAGTCCCGCCGCCGGTAAAAACTATCTTCTTCATCTCCGCCCCCGAATCATTCTATTCCGTCTCACCTCCGGACGTGTCAGCCCATGATATTCTGGGTTATGTCGTCCTCAGTCAGCGTATCGTCCTTTAAAAGAAGCTGTGCGATCCAGAATTTGAGCATCGAATACTCGTCGTCGGGCAGATTTGCCATGTCCAGCTCAAGCATAACCAAAACCAGCCTCTCGTCCTCAGGATTCAGCGGCGATCCGTCGGGATTGGAATAGCGGTAGCCGATAAACCACGCAAGCTCCCTCTCCTTGGCGTCATCCTGGATGGCCTTTCCGATTTCCGCAGTTCCCGTTTTGCCTGCGATAACATAGCTGGTAACGCCGAGGTAACGTCCGGTGCCCCCTCCGGAGTAGCGCGACCGGCAAACGCCTATCATCGCCTGCTCCATAAGGGCGGCGGTCTCCTCGGTGCATATCCGCTTCCATACGGCGCTCTCATGCTCGCTTATCTTAGTATACTCCGTGCCCTCCGCCAGCCACAGACTGTCGACTACATAGGGCTCGTATGCCACGCCCCCGTTTCTAAAGGCGGCTATATAGCTTGCCATTTGTAAAGGTGTGGTCAGAATTTCGCCCTGCCCGTACCCCGTCATCGTGAGCAGGGTTCCGGTTTTTTCCGTGCCCTCGTTGATAATCTGCGAAGTCTGAGTGGGCAGGTCAAACGGAATCGCCTCGGTCATGCCAACGGCTTCCATTCCCGAAATAAACTTGTCCCAGCCCATCAAAAGCGCCGTCCAGGCGAAAAAGATGTTGTCCGAGTCGATTATGGAATTCTCAAGATTCATCGGAGTATGGCGGTTGGAGTTTCCGGTTCTCGTAACCTTCTCAATTCCGAGGTCGGAGAACTGGCCTCCGCTCCGGCTCGGCTCCCAAATATCCCATTTCAAATATTCGGTATCGGGAAAAACCGTGTCCCAGGTTATCGTTCCGGAGTCCACGCCCAAGGAGCCGGTAAGCGTTTTGAAGGTCGAACCCGGCGGGTAAAGGCCCTGTATCGCACGGTTCAAAAGCGGGGTGTTAACGGTATCGTTTTCCATCTCCTGCCAGGTTTCATCGTCGATGAGACCCCTGGAGAAGTCGTTGGGATCATAGTCGGGCCAGGAGTACATCGCCTCCACCGCGCCCGTCGTCGGGTTCATAACTATAACGACCCCGGGCACCGTTCCGGTATAGGAAACCACGTCCACTATCTCCTCAACCCGCTGTTGGAGCTTAATCTTGACGGTTAAGTGAATATCCTGCCCGTTGACCGCCGGAATGTTATAGAGCGTCTTGCGGTTTTCCCCGTTCGAGCCCTGGATATAGGCGAAGCTACCCTTCTCGCCGCGAAGAATATTCTCATACTGCAATTCCAGTCCCGCATAGCCCAGCCAGCTGTCGCCGTCATAGAAGGGATCGTAGGCGGGATCGTTCACATCCTTCTTAGCGTCCAAGTCCTCCTCCTGAATGATGCTTGCAAAGCCCAGAATGTGACTCAGCGAGCTGCCGTAGGGATAGTTGCGATACTTTGTAGTGACCAGCGCGCCGCTGGCGTCTATGCCCAGTCCTTCCACCGCCAGTATGCGCTCCTCAAAATCGTCCGACACCATATCGGGATATACGGACAGCAGTCTCGCGCTTGAAAGCCTGCTCGAAAGGATTCTATCCAGCGTCTCCAGCGATTCTGGAGTGCTGAATCTGTCCGCAAGCTCCGGCACGGCAAGGATGGCGGCGCGAAGCTCGGCGCGTTGCTCGTCGGTGGTTATGTTGGCGGGAACGCAATAGACCGTCAGCGGGGAGATGTTCTCGGCAAGAAGGTTTCCGTCCGCGTCAAAAATCTCTCCACGAACCGGATAGTTAACGCCCGTCAGCAACCTGTCGCCCCACTCCATCGAGGGGAAGATCAGCGCGGGCTCCCACATCACGACCCAGCCGCCCTGGTATTCCGCCGTAATGGTGTAGTTGTCCGTCAAGTCGCCCGCCATCTCGGTATGATAGGTCAGCGTATAATCCACGGAGGAAAGTATGGTGCCGTCGGATACGTTTTTAACCTCGTAGTCGATTCCGGTCAGCCCCATCGCGCTAAAGATATCGGTATACTTCTTTTCAAACTCGTCGCTGGTGATACGGTTCTCCCCATCGGGCGCAGTTTCGCCGTCCGCCAGCTTGACGCTCGACGAAATGATTGCATAGGCGCTGTCATAACTGCCGCTTTTGATCATTTCCAAAAACTGCAGGCAAAACTCGCTTCCGTTCCCGCGGATCATCTGGCAACCTGTGATCACCGAGGGGAGCAACAGCAACAGTATCAAGAAAAAACAGACCGCTTTTTTCAAGCAAACACCTCCGAAATTTAACCGCTTACATTATAACAGAAAAAGCGGCTTCGTGCCGCTCTCGAATGATTTTTTTCAAAAAATACGTTTTTTTAACGATTTCCGTTCATAAATTAAGGTATGAACGCCGTGTTTGCCTGTATGCTTCTGATTGGAATAGTCGTGGAAACCGTCAAAAACGGCGGAGACGCCGCGCTCGCCTCCCTGCTGGCGGGGGCGAACGAAGCCGTCACCCTCTGCGTCTCCCTGCTCGGTGCCTATATGTTCTGGATGGGGCTGATGGGCGTTATGCAACGTTGCGGGCTCATGGAATCGCTGTCCCGCCGCCTGCGCCCCGTTATCCGCTTCCTCTTTCCCGATGCGGACAGGGCGGCAGCCCCGATCTCGCTGAACCTCGCGGCGAATATGCTCGGGATGGGCAACGCCGCCACCCCTTTCGGGCTCGAAGCCATGAAACTGCTGAACGAGAATAATCCGAGGCCGACCGTTGCCACAAACGCCATGTGTACCCTGCTCGCCGTAAACGCCTCCTGTTTGGAGCTTCTGCCAACCACGCTTATCGCGCTTCGCCAAACATATGGGAGCGCGGCGCCCGCCTCGGTCGTTTTGCCAACGCTTCTCTCGTCGGCTTGCGCAACCATCGCCGCCGTAATCCTCTGCAAGGTCTTGTCCAAATGATAAGCTACATCATTCCCGCGCTGATAGTTCTGTTGCTTGTCTATGCGCTCTTTAAGCGCACCAATATCTTCACCGCCTTCATAGACGGAGCGGCGGACAGTCTCCCCCTTTTAAAAACCATCCTCCCCTGCCTTGCCACGATGCTGATAGCCATCTCCGTCTTTCGTTCGAGCGGAGCTTTGGACTACCTTATCTCCCTGCTTTCCCCGGTTTTCTCGCCGCTGGGGCTCGATCCCAAGCTCCTTCCGCTCATCCTGCTCCGCCCCTTCTCGGGCAGTGCGGCGGTTGCAATAACCACGGATCTGATGGCGGCGGAGGGCGCGGACTCGCTCGTTGGCTATACGGCGGGCGTGCTGATGGGCGCGTCGGAGACGATATTCTATACGCTCGCGCTGTACTTCGGCTCAATCGGAATAAAAAAGACCCGCTTCACCCTGCCCGTTGCGCTCATCGCCTCGCTCATTGCAGTTATAACGGGAATCTGGTTTTCCAAGCTCCTGTTCCCGTTTTAAAGCCGGTCACGACGGGCTTCTTCCGGCATGATGGTGGACAGCCCTCTAATTTTCACTTCGCGCCGCTTCCCAGACCTCGCGTGACAGCTCATAGTAGCGGAACTGCCCGTCGGTATGCGTGAATACGAAGCCGCGATTTTCTAAAACGTGGGCGCTTCTTGTGTTTTTCAGCGTACAGTCCGCATAGATGCAGTCGAGCCGCAGGGTTTCAAAGGCATGGCAAAGCAACAATCGCAGGGCCTCGCTCCCTATGCCGCGATTTTTATACTCGTCCTCGGCAAGCACGAGGCTCAGGGTTGCGCACCGCCGCTCCCAATCAAGCCGCTTCAACTGCGCCTCGCCTACGGTCTTGCCATCCGAAACAACGGCGAACAGCCTTCTATTCGAATCCCCCATCCTGTCGCGGTGGTACCTCTTTACCCACTCCGCGTCATAAAAAAAGGGCTCGTCCGTCATGAGCGGATCGCTTTTATAAACCCGCCAGACTTCATCGCATCTGTCCAAGGTGTATTCTGACAACTCCACCCGCATCTCGTCCGCCTCCCCTTCGATTTTTTCCTATTATATCATAGCGAGATTTCGCCCCGCAAGCAAAGTCCCGAACCGCGGAACGGGGAGAGCTATGCGAATGCAGGTGGAGAGGCGAAAAAATATACTTTTTCGAGCTATTGCAAAGCCGGAGGGTATTGGCTATACTCTAAACGGAGAAGGCTCGGCGCAGGGAATATCCCGCCAAACCTTCAAATACTTTTGAGCAAAAGGAGCATTTAAATGAAACGAACCGAACATGGCGTGTACCTGAAAAACGGGAAGCCTGTCGCCGCAGTCGCCGGCATGCCCGCCCCCGACGCCGCGCGCGAGGGAACCATCGCCTACCGTATTCTTCGGGCGCATAATGTCGGCGATGAGCCGAAGAAGCTTCGCCTGCGCTTTGACGCGCTCGTATCGCACGACATCACCTATGTGGGCATCATCCAGACGGCGCGTGCGAGCGGCATGACGAAGTTCCCCCTCCCTTACGCTATGACCAACTGCCACAACAGCCTTTGCGCGGTCGGCGGCACCATCAACGAGGACGACCATGTTTTCGGTCTGTCCGCCGCCAAGAAATACGGCGGAATCTTCGTGCCCCCGAACCTTTCGGTAATACATATGTATGCCCGCGAAGCGCTTGCGACCTGCGGCAACATGATCCTCGGCTCCGACAGCCATACGCGCTACGGCGCGCTCGGCACAATGGGCTTTGGAGAGGGCGGAGCGGAGCTTGTCAAACAGCTCTTGCAGAACACCTATGATGTGGACGCTCCCGAGGTGGTTCTCGTCCATGTCACCGGCAAGCCCAAGAAGGGCGTTGGGCCGCACGACGTTGCGCTGGCGCTTGTCAAGGAAGTTTTCAAGGACGGCTTCGTCAAAAATAAGGTGCTTGAATTTGCAGGCGAGGGCATCAAAAACCTGTCCATTGATTTTAGGAACGGAATCGACGTTATGACGACCGAAACCTCCTGCCTGTCCTCAATCTGGCAGACCGACGAGGTGGTTGAAGAATACTACCGGGTACACGGCAGGCCCTTTGCCTATGAGCCGATGGTTCCCGCCGAGAACGCTTATTATGACTCGATGATCGAGCTTGACCTTAGCGAGATCGAGTGCATGATAGCCCTGCCCTTCCATCCCTCCAACGCCTATACGATTCACGAATTCAACAGGAATGCTAAGGAGATTTTAAAGCAACTTGAGGACGAGGCGAAGAAAACCTATCCCAAGTGCAACATCCAGCTTGCCGACAAGGCCACCGACAAGGGCGTGCTCGTCGATCAGGGAGTTATCGCGGGCTGTGCCGGCGGTCTCTATGAAAATCTTGTCGAGGCCGCAAGCATCTTAAACGGCGGCACGATAGGCAACGATTATTTCAACCTCTCGGTATATCCGGGCAGTCAGCCCGTCGGGCTGGCTCTTGCCAAGAACGGCACGATGGCGGAGCTTATGGATGCGGGCGCGATAGTCAAGCCGGCATTCTGCGGCCCCTGCTTCGGCGCGGGCGACGTTCCCGCCAACAACGGACTTTCGATCCGCCATACGACGCGCAACTTCCCCAACCGCGAGGGCAGTAAGCCCAAGGACGGGCAGATCTCCTTCGTTGCGCTGATGGATGCGCGTTCGATTGCGGCTACCGCCAAAAACGGCGGGGTTTTAACCGCGGCCACCGATATCGAATATGAGGTGGAGGATAAGCCCTACAACTACGATCCCACCTGCTATGAGAAGCGCGTATACCAGGGCTTCGCCAAGGAAGAGCCGCAGGAACAGCTCCGGCTCGGGCCGAACATCACCGATTGGCCCAAGATGCCCGCGCTGTCGGAAAACCTGCTCCTCAAGCTGACGGCGGTTATCAACGACGAGGTCACCACCACCGACGAGCTAATTCCGTCCGGCGAAACCTCCTCCTACCGCTCCAATCCCGTAAAGCTTTCGGAGTTCACCCTGTCGCGCCGCGTGCCCGGCTATGTTAAGGACGCAAAGCAGGTGCAGGCCATAGAAAGGTTGCGCGGTGAAGGGGACTGCCCCGAATTGGAGCGCGGAATAATCGAGAAGAACGGCGGCAAGGTTGAGGACACCATAATCGCTCCGGTTTTGTTTGCAAAGCGTCCCGGAGACGGCTCCGCGAGGGAGCAGGCGGCATCCTGTCAGAAGGTGCTGGGCAGTTTCGCCAACATCTGCTATGAATACTGCACCAAGCGGTATCGCAGTAACTGCATCAACTGGGGCATCCTGCCGTTCACCATCGAAAACGGAACGCCCTTCCCCTATGAGAGCGGCGACTATGTATATGTCCCGCAGATTCGCGCCGCAATCGAGGAAGGCCGCGAAAAGATACCCGCCGTCGTAATCACCAAGGACGGCGAACAGCCTTTGACGCTGTGGCTCAAAAACCTGACCGAGACCGACCGCAAAATCCTTATGGACGGTTGTCTTATGAACTATTATGCAAGGGAGAAACAAGCATGAGCAAGATTGCTATGAAGACCCCCATCGTTGAGATGGACGGCGACGAAATGACCCGTATCCTGTGGCAGATGATCAAGGACGAGCTGATTCTGCCCTATGTCGACCTCAAGACCGAGTATTACGATCTCGGGCTGAAAAGGCGCGACGAGACCGACGACCAAATAACCGTCGACGCTGCCAACGCCATCAAAAAGTACGGCGTAGGCGTTAAGTGCGCAACCATCACCCCGAACGCGCAACGTGTTGAGGAATATTCCTTAAAGCGTATGTATAAGAGCCCCAACGGAACGATCCGCGCCATTTTGGACGGAACAGTATTCCGCGCTCCGATTCTTATCAACGGAATCAACCCCGTCGTTAAGAACTGGAAGAAGCCCATCACCATCGCCCGTCATGCCTACGGCGACGTTTATCGCGACGTGGAGCTTCGGGTTACGAAAAAGGGCAAGGCTACGCTGACCTTCGAGGGCGAGGACGGCAGCGTTGAAAGCGAAACGGTCTATAATTTCGAGTGCCCCGGAGTTCTGCTGGCACAGCACAACAAGGACACCTCCATCCGTTCCTTCGCGCACGCCTGCTTCCGCTATGCGCTTGCAACGAAGCAGGATCTCTGGTTCTCCACCAAGGATACTATCTCCAAGAAGTACGACCATACCTTCAAGGACATATTCGAGGAGATCTTTGAGGAATACAAGCCGGAATTTGAGAAGCTCGGCCTGACCTATTTCTACACGCTTATCGACGACGCAGTTGCCAGGGTTATCAGGAGCGAAGGCGGCTACATCTGGGCTTGCAAGAACTATGACGGCGACGTTATGAGCGACATGGTATCCACCGCCTTCGGTTCTTTGGCGATGATGACGAGCGTTTTGGTTTCGCCGGACGGCAACTTTGAATATGAAGCGGCGCACGGAACCGTTACCAAGCATTACTATAAGCACCTTCAGGGCGAGCAAACCTCCACCAACTCCGTGGCTACGATCTTTGCATGGAGCGGCGCTCTGAGAAAGCGCGGAGAGATGGATGAACTGCCCGAGCTTATCAGCTTTGCCGACAGGCTGGAGCAGGCCACCATCGACACCATCGAAAGCGGCGTGATGACCAAGGATCTGATAGGGCTTTGGGAGCGGGATATCCCCGCCAAGCAGGTTAGCTCCAAGGCCTTCATCGACGCAATCGCGGAAAGGCTGTAAGCGCGCCGTTTAGCGGACGCTGTTAATTGGGACGCTCCTTTAAATGAAAGGGCGTCCCTTTTGTTTGCTTTGAAACCGCGAAAAACAAAACCGCCTCGTTCCCCGAAAGGAGCAAGGCGGAAGCTGAGTTTTTAGGCTATGGATCAGCCGATTTGGGTGAAGCCGAACAGGGAATCGAACAGCTCCAGATCCGTATAATCGAGGCTCGTGCCGAGGATAACAAAGTTGGTTATCGTGGGGGACGCCGTTATATAGATCAGCACATACATGGTAACCGAGTCGGCCTGCGCTTCGCCGACTATCCTGACCGCCGGAACGTTTGCGATGCTTGAGTTATAGTTGATGTCCGTTGCGGTAAAGTCCTCTCCGCCCATCAAAACGGCGACCGCCGCTTGAAGCTGTGCCTCGTCCATACTGCCGTCGAGGGCGAGGTTCGGAACGCTCGAATGCTCGCGCCATGCCATTACCGAGCCGAGGTCATTGTAGTAGTCGTCGGAGATCGCCATAAAGGCGCCGTCATATTCGGTTCCGCTCCACTTCTCGGGGAGATAGATGGTAAGGTTCTTATATGACGCGGTTTGGAAGGTCATATTCAAAGCGGCAGTCGGTTCTGCCAAAAGAGTTCCGTCGGCAACAGCGCTCTGAGCGGGTTCCTGGGTCGGAGCGTTATCGGACGCCTGCTCGTCCTGTCCTCCGCAAGCGGCTAAGGTCAAAGCCATGAGCGCGGCCAGAATAATGCCTATCGTTCGTTTCATTTAGTGCCTCCTTAAGGGGTTGGGGTTCCAAAGAGTTCCGAGAAGTCAACGATTATCGCATTCTCCTCGTCCCAGTCGTCGCCGGAAAACTCACCGCCATCCTCGCCGGAGTCGGAGGGCGTTGCGGTCGGCGTTGAAGCGTCGGGGTCGGAGCTTTCTCCGCTTCCGGAGTCGTCGGTCGGCTCGTCGCTATCGTTTTGAGGGTCGTCGGACGGGGGCGCGGTCGGCGCGGAGGGATCGGTATCGGGATCGGCATAAACAAGCTCCGCATCGGTGGGGATATCGACGTCGGGCTGAATCTCATGGTAGTCGCCGCCGGAATAATAGCCGATTACCGCCTCGGGTGGAACGGTGGCGTTTGCGCCGTCGATTTCGATGATTTCGGTGCCAAGCTGATAGTAGCGCTTGTTGAGCGTCTCCTGCGCGTTACAGCTCTTGACGGCAAAGAACACCAGCAAGCCGATGAGTATCAGAAGAACTGTGCCCAGGATAATGACAACGAGCCATTTCTTTTTATTCTGCATTGCGCGCCTCCCATGCGAAATAATTCAGCATATTATACCACAGCTTATCCTGATGTGCAAACGTTAAAGGAGGGCGAGTTCGTGTCAAGTTTTTCTGCGCAAATCAAGCTGAGGGAAGGACGCCGTGG
>JAUNBM010000004.1 GCA_030527115.1 Clostridia bacterium | reverse complement strand
GAAAATGTGAAGCTTGCGGACTTTGACACGGTAACGAAAAGCGCAATGAACCTGTTTTCGGCGGCGCTTGCATGGTATCAGCGTGAATACGAGGGAGAAGGCATTGGCATGGCCAGTTATGCAAAAATAGAGAAGATAATCCTCACCGTCACGCTTCAGCAGGCAAAGGACAGGCAGGACATTGCCTATCTGCTTCCAACGTGGATTTTTCTCGTAGATATTTACTTCATACCCGAATTAGGCGGTCTTTTTTCACATCAGGAAGCCTACGGTTTTAGCGCGATAGACGGCAGCCGCGTTCCGCTGAACTTCTGGCCGGAGAGTTCTGAGTAAAGGAGGAAACGTAGATGAAAAAGGCATGGATAATAATTTTAGCAACAATGCTTCTTTTGGCGGCGTGTCAGCCCACGCCGGAGGAGGACGTTGTAATCAACCGCGGCGATACGGACGTGGATGCGATAATCGCGGCAAGCGCGCCATCTACAAGCGAAGCTTCCCCGAGCGCGCAACCCACAAGCGAACCCACACAGAGCCCAACGCCCACAAGCGAAGCTCCCGAAAGCCCCGACCCTGCGCTTGTGCAAGTTGCCGAGGGGGAGAACCCCGTCTTTCCTGCACGGTACGAGGATAGGATAGAAAACGATTATACCTATGTGCTGATTGACGCGGACGTTATCACCAACGGACTTACAAGCTACCCGGTGTATGAGGTGAAGCGCAAAGAGATTGAGGCGGAGCAGGTGAGGCTCGTTGCCTCCGAGATAATTACGGACATAGTGGGCTATCGGGAAGGAAGCGCAAGGGCTAAGTCCGATATAGAGGAACTTATGAAAAAGGCGGAAGCGGGCGGCTGTGAGCAAGAAATTGGCTGGCTTACCGATTACTACAAGGCCGCGGAGGATTTTAAGTACACGGAAACCGACGAGCTGCAAATACCGGATGATTGGAATTCGCAAACCTATCTCAGAAGCGACGGCTATACTTCCACAATAGTATCCTTTGCCAACTACTCCGCCTATAACGACTCCCTTGTGGTGGATAGAATCCGTGACTCGATGGTACTGGACCGATATGAGTTAAATCTGTTTTATTGGAACGAGGAGGAGAACAGGCCGTTTTGCACGATAGAGCCTGAGCTTAGTCAGCAGGAAGCCGAAGAAATATTGGTGGAGTTTTTGCAGCGGACGAAACTGGACGGCTATGTGCCTACCTCGGCAACTCCGAGGATCTGCATGTGCCAAATGACGCGCGAAGTTATCAGCATGGGCTGGCACTTTAAGATAGTCAGAGCCTTCGAGTATTATCCCAGGGAAGTGGGTATGGTGGACGGCACAAACGGAGGAGTTTTTACACGTGGGGCCGAGATAGTTCCCCGTACTGCTCCGTGGTCTGCCGAATACATGGAGGCCTATGTGGATAAGGACGGCGTAGCCTGCTTCGCGTGGCACAGCGCCATAGAGGTGGTGGGAAAGGTGAATGAAAATGTGAAGCTCACAGACTTCGATACGGTAGCAAAGAACGCAACGGAACTCTTCTCAAATGCCATTGAATTGACTAAGGAGAAGGCTAATGAGAGAGGAGATTACGAAACCGGTGATTATGTGGAAATAAAGGAGATAATTCTGACCCTCAGCTTACAGAAGGCAAAGGACAAAAGGGACACCGCCTATCTGCTCCCCACATGGGTTTTTATGGTGGATGATTGTACCGATCCCGAATGGGGAGGGCTTGTTTACCATCAAACCTACGGCTTTAGCGCGATAGACGGTAGCTGGGTTTCGCTAAACTTCTGGGGGCCGTATTATTAAGAACCGAAACTGCCGCGATTTCGCGGTTGACGGCAGTCGCAAAGGGATATAAAATCATTTTAAGGATTGGAGCGAGATATTATGAAACGGATTATTGCATTGGTATTGACAGGGTTGCTGTTGCTTTTGCCGCTTACGGCGATGGCAACTGAGAGCGAAGCGCCTTCGGAGAGCCCGGCGCCGACCGAACAGGCGGGCGAAACTCCGTCCGCCTCACCGAGCGAGGAGCCTTCGCCTTCTCCGTCGGGCGAACCTTCCGCCTCCCCGAGCGCGGAACCCTCGATCGAACCTTCCACCGGGCCGTCGGCTTCACCGGGCGAGGAGCCTGACGAGCCGGCGCAACAGCTGGAAATCGACACCGAGTACATCTACGCGGGCATGGAAAAGAGCTACAAAAACGGCTATCTGCCCACCGTTGCAAACGGCAAAGCTATCTTGGTGCTTCCGCTTTTGGGCGATACCGAGGGGCAGATAATTAGGGTAACTCCCGAAATCTCCACGGACGGGCCCTTTGTCTACGGCAACTATCAGTTCGATCTTAGAAAGTCCACCGAGGTTGCAAAGGACGAGCTGGGCGCAGAAGTCAGCCGCGAGGTGTTTTTGATAAGCCTTGAGCTTACGCTCTCCGCCAGCCGCTATAATGGAACCTACCCGGTAAGCTTCCTTGTGGAATATGTAGACGAGGCGGGCGAGGCGGCGCAACAGACCTTCACCCTCCAGCTCACGATAACGGACGGCAGAACCGTTTCCAGCGGCGGGGGCGGAGGCGTTTCCGCGGTCAAAAAGCCCGTAATTCTCGTTCAAAACAGCGCGCTGTCCAAGCAGGAGGTAACGGGGAACGACAGCTTTACGCTTAGCTGTTCCCTCGTCAATACGGGGGACAGGGAGGCGAAAAATATCCGCGTCACGGTTGAAACCTCAGGCGAGGATCTGTTTAGAACCGACGGACTGAACGCCGTGTTCTTCGAAAAGCTGGCGATCGACGAGACCGCCGAGGTGAGCTTTGCACTGGGGACGAGCCGGACGATACTTTCGGGCAGACACCCGATAACGATACTGGTTAGCTATGAGGACGCATACGGCGGAAGCTATCAGGAAAGCTCCTTCGTCGTCGTAAGCGCGAGCCAGCCGCCGTCCATTGGCTTCGATCAGGTGAAGTTCCCCGACAGGGCGACTTCCGGCGATACGATAACGCAGGTGATAGGCGTATACAACACGGGCTTTTCAACGCTCTACAATGTGCGTTGCTCGCTGAGCATGGACGGCGCAATCACCGCTTCGGCATATTTCGGAACTTTGGAGCCCCAGCAGAGCGCGGACAAAACGATGTCCATCTTCATCACGATGCTGAGCGATGGGAGCTACGGCCTGTCCTCGGGCATAATCGAGATATACTATGAGGATGAAAACGGGGAGGCGAATGCGGAGTATCAAAACGTCTCGCTGGAGATAACCGCCCCCATCGTGATAACCGACGAGGAGCAGGCAAAGCTTGAGGAGGAAGCGCGTGAACAGCGAACGCTTTCCCAGTGGTGGATAAGCCTGCTGGTTGCGATAGCGGCAATCCTCGTACTCGTCGCGGGTATAGTGATAGCCAGATTCACCAGAATGCTGAAGATGAAATAGCGCGAAGATTAAGCCTAATAAAAGCTTTTTGCAATCAGCTTGCAAATAAAAGGGGATAATCCGTCGAAAGGGCAGATGTATGCGGCGCACCGTAAACATTTGCCTTTTCTTTTTTCGGGGATTGGTGTATAATCAACAAAAATGCGGAGGTACGTCCATGCAGTATGATTCCATCGCCTTTACAATAGGGGATTTCCCCATCTACTGGTACGCGCTGCTTGTGGCGGCAGGGATAATACTTGCCGTCGTTATTATCGACATAGAGGCGCGCCGTCAACGGATGATAAAGGATCTGTCGCTCGATCTGTGCATCGTGGCGATTCCCTGCGGGCTTATCGGGGCGCGGCTGTTGTCCTGTGCTTTCGACGGCTCGATTGAGAACATCTTTTCCACCTCGTTCGACGATTTAATGCTGTTTGGCGCGCTGATACTCGGCTATCTCGGAATCGCCCTCTACGCCAAGCTCCGCAAGATATCCATTCTAAAAACCTTCGACTGCCTCACCCCCGGGGTGATCGTTGGAATAGCGGTGGCGCGCTGGGGCGACCTTTTCAACCGGTCGGGTTGCGGGCCCAAGATCAGCGCGGGCTGGCTCAAGTGGATACCCGTCGGTATGTATAATTCCGACAACGAGGTTTGCCTCTCGGTGTTCTTTATAGAGTTTTTGCTCTGCGTTGGAATCTTTCTGCTTATCTGGCTGTATCTTCGCAGGATCAAGACCGCAAACGGAACCGTGTTCTTCGTCGGAAGCCTGCTGTACTGCCTGTTTTCCATAGGGCTGGAGGCGCTTAGAACCGATGTTCCCGTGCTATGGCTCTTAAAGGCGAACCAGTGGATATGCATAGTCGTAATCGTTACGTTCCTGTCCTTTTTGACCGCCTCCAACCGGCTGAAGCCCCTGCTGAACTCCATATTCAAGCCCCAGTACCCAACGGAGGAGGAATTGGCGCTCGAAGCCCAAGCGCAGGAAGCGGCATCCGGTGAGCAGGAGAGCCAGGCTGACGAGGCTGAGACGGAGGAGCGGGAGAAAGGCGCTTGCGACGACCAACCGAACCCTTGCGAGGAGGGGACGGAGGATAGCGGGGAGCTTATTTTGAACGCTGCGGAGGAACAGGCTTCGGACGGGGACGCGGAGGAAGAAGAGGAACCGAACGATGAACGATAAGCTCCGCAACCTCACGATGCTGACGGACTTGTATCAGCTGACCATGATGTATGGCTACTTCCAAAACGGAATGACCGAGAACGAGGGCGTTTTCGACGTTTTCTTCCGGCCCCGTGACAATGTGAGCTATGCCGTCGTGGCAGGACTTGAGAGCGTCATCTCATATATAAATAACCTTCATTTTACCGAAGAGGATCTCGAATATCTGCGTTCGCTGAAGCTGTTCAACGAGGAGTTTTTGGACTGTCTCGCAAAGCTTCGGTTCACCGGCGAGATATATGCGATACCCGAGGGAACGGTCGTGTTCCCCTATGAGCCTTTGGTTCGGGTTCGCGCTCCGATAATGCAGGCTCAGCTTGTGGAGACCGCGCTTTTGACCTTTATCAACCATCAAACGCTAATTGCAACGAAGGCGAGCAAGGTTTGCTATGCCGCCATGGGCGACTCCGTGATGGAGTTCGGGCTGAGGCGGGCGCAGGGCGCGGACGCGGGGATATACGGGGCGCGGGCAGCAATCATCGGCGGGTGCAATGCGACCAGCAACGTCTTAACGGGACAGATGTTCAACATTCCGGTTTGCGGAACGCACGCGCACAGCTGGGTGATGAGCTTTCCCGATGAACTTTCGGCGTTCAGAGCGTATGCCGCAACTTTCCCCCATGCCTGTATGTTGCTCGTGGACACCTATGATACGCTCCGTTCGGGCGTGCCAAACGCCATTACGGTGTTCAAGGAGTTGCGCGAGAAGGGCTTCGAGCCGGTTGGAATCCGCTTAGACAGCGGAGATCTGGCATATTTGAGCAAGCGGGCGAGGCAGATGCTCGACGATGCGGGCTTCCCGAAAGCCACCATCTGTGCGTCCAGCGATTTGGATGAAACCGTCATTAGGGATTTAAAGATGCAGGGCGCGCGCATAGACAGCTGGGGCGTCGGCACGCGGCTGATAACCGCCGAGGACAGTCCCGCGCTGGGCGGCGTATACAAGCTTTCGGCGGAGGTAGTCAAGGGCAAGCTCATCCCGAAGATTAAGCTGTCCGATACGCTGGCAAAGATAACCAATCCCGGCTATAAAAAGGTTTTCCGGCTCTATGACCGGGAGGGCATGGCGATAGCCGACCTTATCGCGCTGGACCACGAGAGCATCGACTGCGAAAAGCCGCTTACGATATTCGACCCCGAACAGCCCTACAAGCGGATGACGCTCACGGATTATTCGGTTCGCGAGTTGCTCGTACCCGTCTTTAAAAACGGGGAACAGGTTTATTCATCGCCCTCCGTGCATGAGATTGCCGAGTACGCCAAGGGCGAGTTTGCAACGATTTGGGACGAATATAAGCGCCTGCTGAACCCGCATTTTTACAAGGTGGATCTTTCGCAGGAGCTTTATGACTTAAAAAAGGAGCTGATAGCCCGGGATGCGTAAGGTTTGGCTGATAATTTTAGCGCTCCTGATTTTGGTAACTTTTGGTTGCCAAAGGCAGGAGGCGGCGCTAATAAATATACAGACCGAGCAAACGCCGTCCCCGACAGGCGATTTTGAAGCCGCGAGCGCCGAGCCGTCGTGGACGTTGGAGCTGGAGCTTCCGGTTATAACCGGCGAGGATTTCACCTATGACGCGCTGGGAGTGCCGATATTGAACGAGGAGGAGCATTATTTCAGCTATTACCTGGAATTTTCCGCGCTTCGGGTCTATGAATACGGCAACTCCACCTTTTTGGACGGGCGTTGCTTCAATTCCTTCATAACGGATTTGGAGGGGCGCGCGCGAATCTGCTTCTATGGGGAGGACGGCAGGCTGTATGGCTATGGCGAGATATTAACTGCCGAGGAGAGCCTGACGTTGCCTGCGGGCATTGACACCCCAATCTATGCGGAGATCTTTTCGGAAATTCCGGTGGTTGAGCTGGACTATGTTATAGAAATTGTTACGCCGTTTATGCCGGCGGAAGGAGTTTAAGATGGAAAGCAACTGCAATCACGATTGCGCAAACTGCAATGCGGACTGCGCGATAAGGAAGGACGACCCCAATGCGATGAGTACGATTCGCAAGGTCATTGCCGTAATGAGCGGCAAGGGCGGGGTGGGCAAGTCGATGGTGGCGTCGGCGCTCGCCGTTATGACGCAGAGGCTGGGCTTTCAAACCGCGATATTGGACGCCGATATCACTGGCCCGTCGATTCCCAAGTCCTTTGGCATTACCGATAAGGCCGTGGGAACGGACGTTGGAATTTTGCCCAACCGTTCAAAAACGGGAATCCAGCTTGCGTCAATCAATCTGATGCTGGAGGACGATACCCAGCCGGTAGTCTGGCGCGGGCCGATAATCGCCGGGGCAGTTCGCCAATTCTGGACGGACGTCATTTGGAACAACGTGGACGTGATGTATATCGACCTCCCGCCGGGAACGGGCGACGTTCCTTTAACCGTTTTGCAGTCGATTCCGGTCGACGGCATAGTGATAGTGACAACTCCGCAGTCGCTGGTTTCTATGGTCGTTCAAAAAGCGATAAAGATGGCGGGGATGCTAAACGTTCCGATTCTGGGGCTCGTGGAGAATATGGCATATTTCCATTGCCCCGATTGCGGGCATGAGCATGAAATCTTCGGCAAAAGCTCCGCTTTGGAACTGGCGCAACAGCATGGGATAGGGAACGTATGCAGGCTTCCGATAAATCCCAAGCTTGCGGCGGCGGCGGACGAGGGACTTTTGGAGCTGATAGATATTCCCGAACTGAATGAATTTGTCTCGAAGCTCGTGGAGGCATGAGATGGACTTGAAGCTTTACAGCCAGTACGTCTCCATCCTAAAAGAGGAGCTAGTTCCCGCGATGGGCTGTACCGAACCCATCGCGCTGGCATATGCGGCGGCGAAGGCGCGCGAAACGCTGGGCAGGCTTCCCGAGAGCTGTGTGGCGGAGGTGAGCGGCAACATAATAAAAAACGTTAAGAGCGTTTGCGTTCCGCATACCTGCGGGCTGAAAGGAATCGAGGCGGCGGTCGCGGCGGGGATAGTCGGCGGCAACCCGAACAGCGCTTTGGAGGTGCTGTCCTCCATAGATCCAAAGACCGAGCAGAGCATCCTCGACTATTTGAAGGAAAAGCGAATCTGCGTAAAGCCTGCGGATACCTCGCTTGCGCTTTACATCAAAATCACTCTTAAATCGGACGGGGACAGCGCCTCGGTTACGATAGAGAACTACCATACCAATATAACGCGGATAGAGAGGAACGGGGAGAGGGTTTTCTTCGAGCAGAACCCCGCCTCCTGCGCGATAGAGACGAAACTGACGGACAGATCCGTTTTGAGCGTCAGGGGAATACTGGACTTCGCTTCCTCGCTCAATCTTGCCGACGTTGAGCCTGTGATTGCAAGGCAGATAGAATATAACACCAGGATTTCCGAGGCGGGCTTGAATGAGGCGTGGGGCGCGGAAATAGGGCGAACCTTGATGAAGCTCGACGGGGGCTCCTGCTTGACTCGGGCGAAGGCGGCGGCGGCGGCAGGTTCCGATGCGCGGATGAGCGGTTGCACCCTGCCGGTCATAATAGTGTCCGGAAGCGGAAATCAGGGGCTTACCGCATCGTTGCCCGTTATCGAGTATGCGAAGGCGTGGGATTGCTCAAAGGACAGGCTGTACCGGGCGCTTGTGGTGTCCAACCTGATAACGATACATCAAAAAACGGGAATCGGAAGGCTCTCGGCATATTGCGGGGCGGTCAGCGCCGGATGCGGAGCGGGGGCAGGAATAGCCTTTTTAAAGCATGGAGCGAACTATGAGATAATCGCGCATACGGTCGTAAACGCCGTTGCAATCTTGTCGGGCATGGTTTGCGACGGGGCAAAGCCCTCCTGCGCGGCAAAGATAGCCGCCTCCGTGGACGCAGGAATCTTTGGCTACCATATGTATATCGAGGGGCATGAGTTTTTGGACGGCGAGGGAATAATTGCCAAGGGCGTTGAAAATACGATAAAGAATGTCGGCAAGATCGCGCAGGACGGGATGTGCGTTACCGACAGGGAGATTTTAAAGATTATGGTCGGTGATTCATGACCTGCCCGGAAGTTGTGCTGGCGCGTTGCGAGGATTATTCTGACGACAAGGTTTTTGCGGCGCTAAAAACCGCGCTCGCCCCGCTGAACGGGCTGGGCTTTGTAAAGCCGGGAATGAAGGTTGCTATAAAGGCGAATCTGGTTTCGTTTTTAAAGCCCGACGCCGCCGCAACGACGCACCCCGCCCTGCTTTGCGCTTTGGTTAAGATGCTGGTGGAGAGGGGGGCGGTAGTTACGGTGGGCGACAGTCCGGGCGGGCTTTATACCAAGGCGTATGTCGGACACGTTTATTCCGCAACGGGCGTAACCGAGGTTGAACGCTTTGGGGGCAACCTGAACTGGAACTTTGAGCAGACGAACGTTCATTTTGAAAAGGGGGCCGTTCTCAAGGACTTCATGTACACCGCCTACCTCAACGATGCGGACGCGATAATCAATTTCAGCAAGCTAAAAACGCATGGCATGATGGCGTATTCGGGCGCGGCAAAGAATATGTTTGGCGTGATTCCGGGCACGATCAAGCCGGAATATCATTTCAGGTTTCCGAATCAGGCGGATTTTGCCGATATGATAGTCGATCTCGCGGAGTATACAAAGCCGGTGCTTTCGATAACCGACGGCGTTATTGGAATGGAGGGAAACGGGCCGACGATGGGAACGCCGAGGAGGATCGGCGTTATAGGCGCATCGTTCTCGCCGCACAAGCTGGATTTGGCGTGCGCCCGCATAATCGGACTGGGTAAGGACAACGTGCCGACCTTGCAGGCGGCGTGGAAGCGCGGGCTTATTCCAAAATCGGCTGACGAGCTGGATATATGCGGAAATATAGAAGATTTTATAGTTCCGGACTTTCAAAGGATAGAGAACTATAACAGCATATTGTTTCGCAATCAGCTTCCGGGGCTGTTTGGCAAGGCGTTCGGGGGAATCGCTCAAAAGGCGCTTTGCTCGTTTCCCAAAGTGTTGAACGACGAGTGCATAGGTTGTGGCAAATGCGCCGATATTTGTCCGGCAAAGGCGATTCACCTCGAACGTAAGATTCCACGGATTGAGCGGAACGCCTGCATACACTGCTTTTGCTGTCAGGAGTTTTGTCCCAAGGGCGCGATGAAGGTGAAAAGACCAATTGTTGCAAGAGTGTTAAATAAGTGATTCCCGTTGAAAGAAAGCTCAAAATATGTTATTCTTTTAGGGTAAAAGGAGGTAAGTATAACTATGTGGAAAGATTTTAAGAAGTTCGCGTTTCGGGGGAACGTTTTGGACATGGCGATCGGCGTTATCATTGCAACGGCGTTCGGCAAGATTGTTTCATCGGTTGTAAACGACATCTTCATGCCGCTTATCAGCCGGATAATCGGTTTCGATTTTACGAACTGGTTTGTTGCGCTGGACGGGGGAGAATATGCAACCTTGCAGGAAGCGACCGACGCAGGCGCGTCCATTCTTCATTACGGAAACCTTATCTCCGTGATAGTGGACTTTCTGATAATCGCCTTCTTCATCTTCATGGTGGTGAGGCTAATCAATAAGGCGAAGAACCGAGCGAAGAAGGAGGCGGAGGAAGCGCCCAAGCCCGAGCCGAGGCTCTGCCCCTACTGCTTTACCGAGATAAACGAAAAGGCCACCAGATGCCCGCATTGCACCAGCGAGCTTGAAGCCAAATAAGACGGAGGTTAAGATGAACGTCAACGCCTATGAGGTTTTGGAGGAACGCGGTTTTTTAAAGCAATGCTCCCATCCCGAGGAGCTTCGGGAACTGCTGTCCAAGGAGAGGATAACCTTTTATATCGGCTTCGATCCGACTGCCGACAGTCTGCACATCGGCCATTATGTCGCGCTCATGACCATGGCGCATATGCAACGCGCCGGGCATAAGCCCATCGCCCTTCTCGGCGGGGGAACGGCTATGATAGCCGACCCTTCGGGAAAGACGGAGCTGAGAAAACTGCTCAGCGTTGAGGAATTGGACTACAATGCCTCCTGCTTTAAAAAGCAGATGTCGCGTCTGATAGATTTTTCCGAGGGACAGGCGATAATGGTGAACAATGCCGACTGGCTCCGCTCCTTGAACTTTATGGACTTCATGCGTGAGATAGCCGTTCATTTTTCGGTGAGCAAAATGCTGTCCGCCGAATGCTACAAACAGCGGCTGGCTTCGGGAAGCGGGCTGACCTTCTTCGAGATGAGCTATATGCTGATGCAAAGCTACGACTTCCTCATTCTGAATCGAAAGCACGGGTGCGTGCTTCAGATGGGCGGGGACGACCAATGGAGCAATATGCTGAACGGCGCGGATTTAATCCGCCGCAAGGAACAGCGTCCGGCCTATGCTTTGACAACAACCCTGCTCACCACCGCCGACGGCAAGAAGATGGGCAAGACCGAGAAGGGCGCGCTGTGGCTCGATAAGGAAAAGTGCAGCGTATTCGATTTCTATCAGTATTGGCGCAACGTGGACGACGCCGATGTTGAGCGCTGTCTGTCGCTTTTGACCTTCCTGCCGATGGAAGAAATCAAAAGCCTGTGCGCTCATAAGGACGAAAAGATCAATCAGGCGAAACGCGTGCTGGCGTTCACCCTTACCGAACAGGTGCATGGGAGCGAGGAAGCGAAAAAAGCGCAGGCCGCCGCCGAAGCGTTGTTCGGCAGTATTGGAAATCTGGAGCATATGCCGACGCGGGAGCTTAGCGAGGCTGAGGTTGCGGAATCGGGACTCCGCGTGACCGACCTTTTAACGCTGTGCGGACTTGCCAAGTCCAAGAGCGACGCCCGGCGTTTGATAGAGAGCGGAGCCGTATTTGCCGGAGAGCAGAAGGTATCTTCCGTTCATGAAAGCCTTCCGGCGGACGCGCTTGACGGTGAGGGCGTCATTTTAAAGAAGGGAAAGAAGGGCTTTTGCAGGGTTCGCCGCGGCTAAAGGAGTATAGAACCGTTGCAAAGAACAGCGAGATTGAGATAATCATATCCAAATCGCGCTTTATCGGCAGGTGCTTTCCCTGCGCCGACGAGGAGCAGGCGAGGCTGAAGCTTGAGGAAATTAGGAAAAGGCATTGGGACGCATCCCACAACTGCTACGCCTATTCCATCGGCATAAACGGGGAAACGGCAAGGTTTTCCGACGATGGCGAGCCCTCCGGAACGGCGGGCGCGCCCATGATGGAGGCGGTTAAGCGAATCGGGGCAACCAATCTGCTCTGCGTAGTAACCCGGTATTTCGGAGGCATACTGCTCGGCGCGGGGGGACTGATTCGGGCGTATTCCAAATGCTGTTCGGCGGCTGTCAAGGAGGCCGAGCCGATAGTTATGCGGCCGTGCAGGGTGCATTCGTTCGAGCTGAGCTACCCGCTGTGGGCGCGACTGGAGGACACTTTTAAAAAATACGGGAGCATCGAGGCCGTTGAGTACGGCGCGACTGTTCGCATAGTTTTCAAGGTCGGCTTCGCGGAGGAAACGGGCTTTTTGCATGAGATCGCCGTCAAGACCGACGCTTCGCTGACCGGCAAGGTGATCGGGGAGGACTATGCCCCGGGCAAGGAGGACGCATGAAAAGACTGATTTCCTGTATCCTTACAATTGCATTTCTGTTTTGCGCCGTCGCTGTACCGCTGTCGGCAACCGATGCGGTCAACAGCCATTCCATCTCGCTCGCGCTAACCGTAGATCCCGAGGCGGAGCTTAGCGTGGGCGGCGCGCTCTCGTGGTTGCGCTTCGATATTCATAATGGAGGGGTCTCCGAGTATACGCTGAACAACGCCATCATATCCTGTCCGGCAATAGGCTTGAACGAAAGGCTCGAGAGCGTCGTAACCGTGTCGGCGCAGGCGGCGAGGGAATTCTACCTGTACGGTTTGAATATTCCGGATTCCGTGCTGGACACGGAGCTTACGTTTGAGCTGTCGTGGGTCGATATTTCCTATGGCCCGCTGGACATATACCAAGAGACGCCCATATATATCAACGAATCGGCGAGCGCCACCATAGTCATTGAACGGTTCATCGAGCCGGTAATCAGCATTCAAAGCTCCTGCAACATAGAGCTTGCAAAGCCGGATACGACCGTGGAGTTTGTATATACGCTGGAGAATGCAACCAAGTTCGACATGACCAACCTCGTTCTCTACGATGAGGGCATAGTCGATACGACGATAGTCCTCCCCAGCACGAGCCTGCTTGCGGGCGCTTCGATGACCGTTACCCTGCCGGTCGTGATGGGCGAGGAGAATCTGATTTCCCAGCCGCTTGTAACCTATACCGTCCGCAACCAGCCGACGCAAACCGCGGCGGCGGAAGCCGTTACTGTGGAGTGCGCGATAATCGAGCTTCAGATGAGCGTCCAGTCGTTTGCCGCAACGACGGAGGGCGTTGAGTTTGCGATAACTGTAACCAACGTTGGAACCCAGCCCATAACGAATATACGCCTGTATGACGAGATAAACACCCTTATCGACGGCCCGTTCGACCTGGCGGCTTCGCAGTCCAAGTCGATCTCCTATGTGGCGACGGCGGCGCAGTCGGCAACGCAAACCCGCTATATCTCGTTTCATGCGGAGGGAACCGACTGCTTTTTGGAACCCTATATCTATAATGATACGACGAGCTACCCGATAATTCCCTATGTCGATTCCTCGCAGATAGATATAAGCCTGAGCGCGACGCTCAGCTTTGCAAGTTCTGCCGACACGGAGAACGCAACGGTGTTCTTTGAGATTATCAACAATTCCGAAGTGCCCATATCGAATGCGAGTCTGACTGAGCAGTATTATCTCGGCTCCCAGTCCATCGCGGATTTTGCGGTTTTGAGCGCCGGAGTTACCGCCTTTTCCTACGATATAACGCTGAGCGGGGAGGTTACAACGCTGGCGTTCGCGCTCAACGCTTTCGACCCGTCGGGCAATCCCTGTTCAACGCCGACGGTGGTTATAGACGTATCCGCGATTCGCGAGTCCCTGACGGCGCCGAGTACGCCGATGATAGAGGGCGATACGATAGGCGGAACCATCGACACCTCCGGCATTGCGCGGGCTATAAGGATAGCCCTTATAATCATCTGCGCCATAGTGGCGATAGGCGTGGTGGTGGCGCTCATACTGTACTATTTTGAGTTCAAACTCAAGTCCGCGATTCCGGAGGATTTTGAGATCCATACTACGGGCAAAATAATCATGGACGAAACTGCGGCGGAGTTTCCGGCGGAGATTGCGGTGGCGGTCGATGAAACGGGGGCAAGAACTCCGATGACAGCCGCCCCCTTTGAAAAGCTCGGCTATGTCGCTCCGACGAGGCTCAGATACATCAGCTATGAGGAGGAGAAACAGCGGGTTGCGGAGCGAAAACCCCTTCCGAGCGAGCCTGAGGTGATTGAAACCAAAACGGCGGTTATAAACAGGCCTGCCAATGTCCGGCTGATAAGAAGCGCCTACGAAAAGAAGCCGCGTCCCCTCGTATGGAACGAAGTTTTGCGCGTTAATGGGCTTACAGCGGACGGTTTAAATCGTAGATAGCGATTCCGCCGGAGTTATAGACTTCGGCGTAGTTTGAGGAAAAATAGTCCGAATCACAATTATAGTTGGAGCTGGAGCGCTCAGAGCTTCCGATATAAACGTAGTCCACCCCGTATTTTTCAAACAGGTCTTGCGAGAGGGAGGGATAGCTGAACATGGAGGCAATATCCTCCTTGCGTTCGGTGGTGTCTATCCCGTGGAAATAAAGGAAGGTATCGGTTCCGCATACTATGCTCCTGCCGGAGAGGGCTGAAACCGGATTGAGATGCCACGAATAATCGGTAAGAAAGACGGCGTCGGCGTCGGTGTTTTCCAAAATGAAGGTGGCGGCTTCTATCTCGGAGTTGTTGAAAGCCATGTATTCGCTCTTGTATTCGCGGGCTATGGTCATTGCTCCGGAGAGGAACAGCGAAACGCAGAGCAGATAGGTCGTTAAGGAAACCGCGCCCAAGGCCCAAGGGTTTTTAAAGGGCAGGGAGGGGAGGCGCGCATCGGAGGTGAAGGCGCTGAGAATTTGAGCCGCGAGCGCGAGGCAGGCGAGCATCGTGAGCAGAGGCGCGCTGACGTTAACGCCGTTCAAGCCGCTGCCGTAATAGGCTGACAAGCGCCGGAGCAGGATGATAACGAGGGCGGATGAAAACGCCGCGCTGAGCAGGCGGGGGAGAAAGGAACTCACCGCGCCTTTTTTTATCTCAACTATGGCGGCGCAAAACTGTTGCGACAATACGAAGCCCAGAACGAACAGAATCGTCGCGAGGGTTCCGTAACCCAAGACATATTCGCTGGACTGCACGATGATAGCCTTGATGATGAGGTAGGCTGTGAGCAGGGAGAGACATAGCGCGCAGAGCGCGCCTCTAACGCGCAGAGCGTCCTCGGGGGCGTGCTTTTTTTGCCATGCGGCAAGGAGCTTATGCCTTGCAAAGGCGAGAAACTTTGCAACCAGCCCGCAAGTGAACAAAAACCAGATGAACAGGAGCTTGTTGTTGTCGTATTCGTTGGGCTGGAACAGAACAACCTCCGCCACAAGCCAGAGCAGGAGCGCGCCGCCGTAGAGCTTGCGATCGTCTCCGGAGAGGGTAAAAAAGGCTATGGGCGCGAGCAGGAAGATAAAGCCGAGGTTCTTGATGTAAAACCAGAGGAAGGAGTCCGTGCCGTTAGCCCAGTTCAAGCCGATGCGGAGCATATTGCCTTCGGAGGTCTGCTTAAAGGTGAACAGCACAAGCTGAGGCAGGGCGAGGACGACGGCTATTGCGGCATAGACGAGCCAATCGAGGACGAGCTTTTTATCGCGGGTTTTGAATAAATCATAGAGGAAATAAGCCGCGCTGATTATGGCGAGGGCCACAAAGGAATGGGTATGTATCAGCGGCATACCGCCGGCAATAATGCCGAGCGGGACGAGGTTTCGCCGCCGTTTGGTGCGCACAAAATCGCAGAGCAGATAGAGGCAGGGGAACAGGAACGCCCAGCCAAAGAGCGTGGCGCGCTGGGGTATCAGCATATCGACTATCGGATTGACCCAGCGAAGCCCAAGGGCGGGAATGTTGGTTGGGGTTTGATAAAAGCCGTCCAGCAGGGTTTGCAGGTTGTTCGCGCCCGTGCCCAAGAGCGAGGAAAGCGCGGTGGGCGAAGCGTTGATCAAATCCAGGAAGTACAGGAAGCCGAACCCGCCGCCGAAGAAAAACAGCAGGGTGGCAAAGACTGTTCGCCCCTTGCGTTTGAGCCAGCCCTCGAAAAAGTTATAAGCGCCCAAGATTACGAGGGCGTATGCCCAAAGCGCGGGCAAAAGATAGGCAAAGCGCAGGTTTGCGCCGAGAAGGAGGAGGCTTGAGCTGGAGGTTTCGCACATGAAGGGATAGCTCATGGGGTATCCCGAAAAGATGCTGTAATCCGGGGGGAAGGTTCCCTGCTCGGCTATGCTGGTGATAAAGCCCAGGTGCATCGAAAGATCGCCGTAGGTGGTTTGACCAACATAATAAGCGCCGTCCTTGCTCTTTAGTATATGGGTGGAGAAAAGAACACAGCCGATTGCGAATATTCCGATAAGGATTATCAAAGGCTTAACGTCGCGCTTTATGAAAAAGCTTCGGGGCGAGAGCCGGCGGCTGAGCATGAGGGCTGTAAAGCCGAGAGCCAGGGCGAGAAGCAGTCCAAGAATTTGGGCGAGGAGGGTGAAGCCGATAAAAAAGGCAAAAAGGGAAGGAAACCAGGTAAAGGCAAAGAGCCCCAATGCCAGACCGAGCCAGAGGCGGCGCGCAAATTTCTGTCCAAAGAAAACATACTCGGAAACGGAGAGTCCGCAAAGAGCGAAGCAGAGCATATATAAAAGCGGAATTGCCGCGCTGAAGAAGGTCGTTTCTGAATGCATGAGGCGCTCCAAGAATTTTCTTCAATTATACACCATATCTTTCCAAATGAAAACACCGAATTGCCGTGTTGTAAAAACCTTAAAAGCATGATATAATCTAAAAAAAGGGGGTATTTATCATGCCATTTTGCGAATTTTGCGGAGAACGCCTGCTCGACGAGCAAAACCTCTGCCCGAACTGCGGCAAGAGCGTCGACGAGCCCTTTGTGCAGACGGCTCAAAACGACGAGCCTGCCAATGCGGAACCAACCGCCGGACAGGGCGAGCAACAGCCTGCCGAAGCTGCGCCGGTTGAGACCGTTGTAGTGCCGGCGAAGAAAAGAAGCAAGGCGGCGGTGCTGATTCCGGTCGCGGTGCTGGTTGCGCTTATTGCGGCCGCCGGAATCCTTATGTGGAGGCTGGGAATCTTCGATGCGAAGCAAAAGCTGTACGGCTCCTGGTATCTTGAAGCCGAGGTTGAGCAGGAGACTCCGAGGAAGGCGGAACCGGAGGAGGCCTTGCGCATTGCGCTCGACAATACGAGCGAGCTGTGGAACGGCTATCTTATGAACAGAAGCGCGGCGCAAACCGCTTCGACCGGTTATGAAATGTATCTCGAACTAACGGACGTCGACACCTATGGAAATGAGGAAGTCGAAGCCATTTTGTCCATGATCGAAACTGTGAGACTTGAGGGCGAGGCTCACCAAAACGTAGAAGAGAATAAACAATTACTTGATTTCGACCTGTCCCTGGGCGGGATTGATCTTGTCGGCTTCACCGGAGTATCAGACGGAAGCAGTTTTGCCATTTTAGGCAGGGATTCCGGAAGATATGTCACGATGGCGCCTGGGGAGATGTTCGTTTCTGGAGCCATGCGCGGAATGTCCCTCGACTCGGAATTTCTGTTTGAGATCGACGCCCGGCTGAATGAATTGGTGAGCGGCGAGGGCTTAGTCACCGTGGAAGAAGCGGAGCTTATAGATTATGAGGGCAATGCGGTTGAATGCGTTGCCAACACGATAACCTTCAACGAGGAGGCTCATACCGCCTTTTTGATGATGGCCTCCGACCTTTTCTTGGAAATGGGATTCGATGATTACTATGTGGAGATGGTGCTCATGGAGCTTGAGGATGCGGAGGTGGATTTGGTTTACTATACCGCGGCCGACCGCGTGGTTAAGGTTGACGTTGCGTTTACCATTGACGATGAGACCGTAAGCTGTGAAATGGATTATCTGCTCGGCACATTGAATCTCGATTCGTCGGTCTTAACGCTCGAGATGCAGACCTATGACTATTTGACGGGGAGTTTATCATTAACCGTCCCCGAGCTTGATTTGGAGATCGATGCTAACTTCGACTATTCCCAAACCGAAAGAAGCCCCATGGGCGGAGCATACGGTTCCTTCGAGATGAGCATTTATTACGAAGGGGAAAGCTTTGGAACGATCACGCTCACGACGGGCGCGAATGAGAACGGCGGAAGCGATATGGTGCTAAGGATTCAAGGGCTGGTAATCCCCGACAGCATCGCTATAAACGATGCTAAGCTGATCCTCCACCTTACCGACGAGCCCGGAACGCTGAGCTGGCCCGAGGGAGAGCCGGAAGAGGTTGATTATTATACCTTCTATGAGGTTCTCGAGGAGGGAATATCGCCGCTTTTAGAGATGATTATGGGAGCGTACTTAGGAGTATAGGTTGACTGTAATTTGCACTCTTGAAGATATAGAGATGAGACTGGGAAACAAGCCCGTACTCGGGCCGGTTTCCCTTTCGCTTTATTCGGGAGAAGTCTTAGGCATTATCGGGCCGAACGGAGCGGGCAAGACAACCCTGCTGAAGGTGATTGCCGGGATATACAAGCCCGGCGCGGGAAAAAGGACTCTCCCAAAGCGGGAACAAACCGTGATAGGCTATGTGCCGCAGGACATTGCGCTCTATGAATCCATGACCGCAAGGCAAAACCTTTTCTTCTGGGCTGACGTCTACCGTTTGCCAAAGAAGGCCGCCGTCAAGCGCGTGGAATGGCTTTTAAAGGAGCTGAAGCTGGAGGACGTGGCGAATGAGGCGGTATATAAGTATTCCGGCGGCATGAAGCGGCGGCTGAACCTCGGAGCGGCTTTGCTGACGACTCCGGACGTTCTGTTGCTCGATGAGCCTACTGTGGGCGCGGACGAGGAGTCCGCCCGGCTGATAGAGGGGCTGATACTCAGGGCAAAGTCTTTGGGCAGTTCGGTTGTGTTTATCAGCCATCACTATGCGGAGGTCGAACGCCTTTGCTCCAAAGTGATTCGCCTTGAAAACGGCAGAATCGTGCCTGCAAACCCATGAAAAATCTGCGATGCTGTTTAAAGAAGGATTTTTTACTCTTTTTCAACAGGGGAAGGGGTCTTTTTGTTATCGTTTGCCCGCTGATAATTGCATTCATAATGCAGTTAGGGCTTTCGCAGATTGCGGAGGTTCGGAGCTTTATTGAGCCGTTTCCCATCGCCGTTCGCGACGAAGACCAAACTCCCATGACCGAGATGCTGGTTTCAAACCTTCAGCGCATCGAGCTGTTTTCCGAGATAATCGAGGCAACGGACGAGACGGACGCGGAGTTGCTCAGTCGGGGCGCGGCGTGTATCATCACGATACCGAAGAACTATTTTTACGACGTATATGAAATGGGCGGGGTCGTTGAGGTCGTGTTGAACAGCGAGATGGAGCGGGAGGCGAGCCTGTGCGAGACGATGATGCGCCCGATTTTGGATATAATTTCTATGACGCAGGCGAGCTACCGGGCGGAGTATCTGCTCAGATACGGCGATGAGCTGAGCGCGGAGAGCGAGCGCAGATGGGTTGATGCGATGGCGCAGGCTATTATTGCGGACGTTCTGACGCTTGTCGACAGGATAACCGAGGACGACTATGTGGAAAGCCTTTCCAACCAGACGCAGACGATGCTCTATTCCTGCGTGTTTTCGCTTCTCTGCTTTCTAATCCCGCTCTATACCGTCAAAACGATTCCGGAGGAATATCAGCTGGGAATATTCACCCGTTACAGGGCGGCGGGCGGCTCGATGCCGGCGGCAATCCTGTCCAAGCTGATCTCCGCGCTTATAATCTTTTCGCTGGTTGGCTGTCCGTTTTTCCTGATGCTGTGCAATGATAAAGGGGCGGGGGTCGTCACGGCGTTTGCGGCGTTTTTTGCCTGCTTCTTCGTCCTTCTTCCGCTTGCGCTGGCGGCAAAGAATTCCGGCAGGCTTCTGCTGATTTCAAACGCCTATCTGGTTGCGTCCGTCGTTCTCGGAGCCTGCCTCTATCCAAAACAGCTTTTTCCAAACTGGGCGCAGTTTCTCGGCAATTTTATGCTTCCAACCCATCTGCAAAACGGCTATGCCGCGCTTAGTTTCGATACGCTGGCAATATTCGCCATTTTGGCCGCAACTGGGCTTGCGACGAGCCTCTTGATTTTGAAAAAAGGGAGGAGCGACGGCTATGCGCGCAGTTAGAATCACGGCTTTGAAGCTTAGATATGCGCTGGGCGGGCTGGGCTCCGTCATCGTGGTTTTTGCGCTGTCATGCGCCGCCTTTCTTGCCGTCGGCGGTGTTTTGAAGGCCGCTCCCGCCGAAGAATACGCCTTTGGAATCGTCAATCTGGACGAAGGCGGGTTCGGGGTCAGGCTTATCGAAGGACTGAACGAACACGGTTCTACCAAGGTCTTTGTGTACGAGAGCGCGGAGCAGGCGCAAGATCGGATGAACGGCGGCGAGGTGGAGGGCTGGGCGCTGATCCCCGCTTCTTACAGCGAGAGCGTTTTAAGGGGCAGGCGCGTCAACTTTGAGTTTGAAACGGCGGCGGGCTCCTCCTCCGGGCAGCTGGGCAGAGAGCTGGTCAATTATGAGCATATGCGGCTTGAGCTGATTCAAGAGACCTATGACCGGTGCCGCGACCTGTTCGATACGGACGAGGAATGCCGCGAGGCGGTAGATGCGGCGTTGAAAACGGCAGGCGAGAGCGGAGGCTCGGATTATCGAATCAGCCTGTCGGGCGGCGAAGCGCGCACGGCGCTCAATTCGTCCCTGTTTTCGGCGGTCTATGTCAAGAGCGCCGGAATCGTTGCGATGTTCATAGCCTTTTGCGCGGCGTCGATGCTCCGCTTTTTGTCCGCGCCCGATTCCGCGCGGGTAAGCGGGAGACTGCTCCTCTCAAAGCGGGAGGCGGATTTGGGGCTAATAACGGATTTTGCCGCGGTGTTTTGCGTTTGCATCGCCTTGATTATCCTCGGAAAGCTGTGCCTCGACGGGCTTGAGTTCTTCGAGTGCCTGCATTTAGTTATATATTCGGCGCTAATCTCCGCGCTCTGCCTCCTGTATGCCTATTCGACCGCCTTGCACGGGGCGATAGACGCATTCGTCCCATTCATCGTGCTGATCAGCTGTCTGCTGGGCGGTTGCTTCTTCGAGCTGGGGGAGATATCCCCGGCGGTTCGCCTGCTCTCGTTTTTAACGCCGCAGGGTTTGGCGCTTTGGAGCATTCGGGAGGGAGGCCTGTGGCCGGCGTTGCCGCCGCTGTTGCTGACCGCCCTCGTTTTTGCGCTGGCGCGGCGCAGATACCGGGTTAGGAGATTCTGAGCGCCTTGCCTTAGAGCCGCACGCTGTTGCAAATCGAAAAAAGTCATTTACCGGCTTTGGAAGTCATAGGCTAATACATGATGAATAGGATTAGAAGAATCGCAACAGGGCTGGTATTGCTCCTGTTTTTGCCGTCCTGCTTTGGATGCGCGCCCTCGCAAACGGTATTCTATACGAATGCCGACAGCGTGAGCCTGCCGATAATAATGTATCACAGCGTTTTAAAGGACGATGCGAAGTGGGGCGACTATTGCGTGTCGCCCGAAACGATAAGGGAGGACTTGCTGTATCTGAAGCGGGAAGGCTATCAAACGATATTTGTAGCCGATCTTATCGCCTATACCGAGGGAAAGCCGCTCCCACAAAAGCCGGTCATGATAACCTTTGACGACGGTTACTACAACAACCTGACCTATGTGTTGCCCATCCTTGAGGAGCTGGAAATGAAGGCGGTGATTTCCGTCGTGGGTTCCTATACCGAGGCATACAGCGAAACGTACGATCCGAATCCAAACTATGCCCATCTGTCCTACGCCGACATCAGCCTTATGGCGGAAACGGGCAGGATTGAGTTTCAAAATCATTCCTATGATATGCACCGTCAAGGCAAGCGCAAAGGAAGCGCCAGGATGAAGGGGGAGAGCGCGGAGGCTTATAAGCTCGCATTCTGCTCCGATGCGGAGAGGACGCAACAGCTTTTAAAGGACAACTGTAATATAACGCCCACCGCCTATACCTACCCGTTCGGGCAAATATCGTCCGAAGCTCAAGCTTACATCAAGGAGCTGGGGTTTTGCGCCTCGCTCACCTGCTATGAAAAGATAAATATCGTCACGCGGGATCCGTCAAGCCTTTTCGGACTCGGCAGATACAACCGTCCGAGCGGGCTGTCAACCGAAGCTTTTATGGCAAAGCTGTTCAAGGACGGTTAAATGCGCGTTTGCGGGGCAAACTTATCCCATGATGAGATTATACTATGGAGGCGATATTATCACGATGGACGAGCTTTGCCCGTCCGTTGGGGCGCTTCTTACTGAAGACGGAGTAATAGCGGAAAGGGGCGGGTATGAGGATTTAAAGGCGCTCGCTCCGAAGGCGCAGGGCGTCGATCTGCGCGGCAGATGCCTGATGCCGGCGTTTTTAGATGCGCACGGGCATTTTTTAGCCTATGCCTTTGCGCTTGCACAGCCCAACCTTTTAGGATGCCGCAGTAAGGCTGAAATAAAGGAGCGGATCGAGGCGTTTATAAAGGAGCGCGGCGTTTTGGCGGGCGAGTGGATAACGGCGCGAAACTTCGAGCCGGACAGGATAGCGGACGGGCGCGTGGACAGGGAGTTCTTGGATTCGATAAGCGGAAACCGCCCGCTTGTTCTGCAAAACCGGAGCGGGCACGCGGGAGTATTCGGAAGCGAAGCGCTGAGACGGCTCAATATAACCGCCGCCTCGCCCGAAATCGAGGGCGGAAAGCGGGGGCGGAGCGAGAGCGGCGAGCTAAACGGACTGCTGGAGGAGAAAGCCTTTATCGAAGCCGTCAAGCGGATTCCGGCGGAAACGGGCAAGCTATCTTCGCTGATTAGAACAGCGCGACGAAAATATCTGTCCAACGGAATCGTTTTGGCGCAGGAGGGGATGCTGACGGCGGAGGCGGCCCCGCTCTATTGTGAAATGCAAGCGAGCGGCATGCCGGATATTGAGCTTGTAGCCTATCTCGACTATAAGGACGCGGGGGCGCTGAAGGCTCTGTTTTCGCGCCGCACCTCAAAGTTTAGAATCGGCGGCATAAAGATTTTCCTGGACGGCTCGCCGCAGGACCGGACGGCGTGGATGCGCCGCGAGTCGGCTTATCTCGACGGAAGCGTTGGCTATGGGGTTATGAAGCCGGAGGAGGTTTTGGCGGCGCTCGAATATTCGGCGCGCCACCGGGTTCAACTGCTTGCCCATTGCAACGGGGACGCGGCGGCGGAGCAGTTCATAACGGCTGTGGAGACGGTCAATCGCCGCTACAAGCACTTCAAAGCCCTGCGTCCTGTGATGATTCACGCTCAGTTTTTGGGCAAGGATCAGCTCGCGAGGGTAAAGAGGGAGGGCATAATTCCCTCGTTTTTCATCGCTCACGCTTACCACTTCGGGGATGCGCATATTGAGAACCTCGGCTACGACCGCGCCGCCCTGCTTTCGCCCGCTGGTTCGGCGCTCCGGCTCGGAATCCCGTTCACCTTCCATCAGGACGCGCCGGTAGTCGAGCCGGATATGCTCGAAACGGTCTGGTGCGCGGCAAACCGCCTCAGCGAAAAAGGGGTCGTATTGGGGCAGGAACAGGCGGTTCCCGTTTGGGAGGCGCTGAAAGCGGTTACGATAAACGCCGCTTATCAATATTTCATGGAGAGGGAGCGGGGCAGTCTTAATTGCGGCAAGCGCGAGGATCTCGTCGTTTTGAGTGAAAACCCGCTAAAAAAGCCCAAGGAGCGGATAAAGGAAATTCGGGTTTTGAAAACAATCAAGGATGGCGAAACCCTTTTTGAAGCATGACGCCGAATTTGACGGCGTGGTGAAATTCGGGTGACTATTTATATAAATTACTTTACAAAAGTTTCCTTTCCGCGTACAATAAATGTAAAAGGAGGGGCGAAATCATGGAAAAGAGATTATACAGCTTAATGCTCGCCGAGGAGGTGGTGGGAGAGATCGACCGCCTTGCACGCAGGGACGGAACGAACCGCTCAAACCTCATCAATCAGATATTGGCGGAGTATGTTCAGCTCATGACACCCGAAAAGCGAATCGGGAGCATACTTGGGCTGATAGAAAGCGCGTTCTTAGGAAACGCCGAGCTGAAGCCGTCCGTCGAGCCAAATCAGCTTACTATGTCGCTCAAAAGCAGTCTGTCCTACCGCTACCGCCCGACAATCCGCTATGAGGTTCAGCTCTACCGCGTTCCGAACGGAGCTATCGGTGAGCTGTCGGTGATTTTCCGCACGCAGTCGCCGGAGCTTTTGAGACAGCTCGCCTCGTTTTTCAGGCTCATCAAGCGGCTTGAGGACGTGTATCTTACCGGCCTTATTAAGGGCGGCGTCATCGAATACGCGCTGTATGCCGAGCGCTTCACCAGGAGCATCGCCATCCCCAAGGATAGAAACTACTCCAACGAGGAGCTGGCGGAGGCGATAAGCGCCTATATCGGGATGTTTGACGCGCTGATGAAGGACAGCCTTGCGGGAATGAGCGCAAGGGAGCTTGAGAACCGCTATTTGGCATATTTGAACCGCGGCGTGGGACTAATTTAACGTCGGGAAAGGAAGGGCAAAGATGAACGTACAAAGCTTTACGCAAAAATCCATTGAGGCGCTTCAAAACGCGCAGAGAATGGCTGTTGAAAACGGCAACACCGAGGTTATGCCGGAGCATATCCTATATACGCTCGCAGATCAAAACGGCGGGCTTATAGGCTCGTTGCTCGAAAAGATGAACGTGGACGTCGATCGGTTTCTCGGCGAACTTGACACTATAATTTCCGGCTTTGCAAGGGTGAGCGGAGGGGAGGTTCAGGTCTATATCTCCCAGTCCGCCGACAGGATATTGAGCTTAGCGGAAGCTTTAGCTAAAAAATCCAAGGACGACTATGTTTCCGTAGAGCATATCATGCTCGCGATGCTCGACAAGCCCACCGACCGTTTGGCGCGGGCTTTCAGGCTTTTCAATATCACCAAGGCGGAGTTTGAAAAAAAGCTTGCCGAGGTTAAGACCGGACGGGTTACCAGCGACAATCCCGAGGGCAGTTTCGACGCGCTGAATAAATACGGGTTTGATCTCGTTTCGCGCGCGAGGGACGGCAAGCTCGATCCGGTGATCGGGCGGGACGACGAGATAAGAAACACCATCCGGATTCTCTCCAGAAAGACCAAGAACAATCCGGTTCTCATAGGCGAACCGGGAGTAGGAAAGACGGCTATCGCGGAGGGGCTGGCTCAGCGGATAATGCGCGGGGACGTGCCGGAGGGCTTGAAGGGCAAAACGATCTTCGCTTTGGATATGGGCGCGCTCATTGCCGGCGCGAAGTTCCGCGGCGAGTTTGAGGAGCGCTTAAAGGCGGTTCTGGGCGAGATAAAAAAGAGCGAGGGACGGATAATCCTGTTTATCGACGAGTTGCACACGATAGTGGGCGCGGGAAAGACCGAGGGCTCCATGGACGCGGGCAACCTGCTAAAGCCGATGCTCGCGCGCGGGGAGCTTCATTGCATCGGGGCAACGACGCTCGACGAATACCGGAAATACATAGAAAAGGACGCGGCGCTGGAGCGCAGGTTTCAGCCCGTCATGGTTGACGAACCCTCGGTTGAGGACGCCATCTCGATTCTGCGCGGATTGAAGGAAAGGTACGAGATCTTTCACGGCGTACAGATTCAGGATCGCGCTTTGGTGGCGGCGGCAACGCTCTCGCACCGCTATATAACCGACAGGTTTCTTCCCGACAAGGCGATAGACCTCGTGGATGAGGCGTGCGCTTCAATACGGGTGGAAATCGACTCGATGCCGACCGAGATGGACGAGGTCAGAAGGCGGATAATGCAGCTTGAGATCGAGGAGCTTGCGCTGAAAAAGGAGACGGATTCGCTGTCGGTCGAACGATTGGGCAAGCTTTTGGAGGAGCTGACGGAGCTGCGCGAACGATTCAACGAGCTTAAGGCGAAATGGGAGCTGGAAAAGTCCGCGATAGACGAGGTGCAGGCGATCAAGGCGGAGATAGAAAAGAGTACGGCGGAGATGGAGGAGGCTCAACGCAGCTACGAATACGAACGCGCGTCAAGGCTGAGGTATGCGGTCTTGCCTGAGCTGGAAAAGAAGCTTTTGGAGGCGCAAAAAAAGAGCGACAGCGAGAAGCAGACCCGGCGCGGAGCGGCGCTTATGCGCAACACCGTAACCGAGGAGGAGATAGCGGAGATCGTGGCGAGATGGACAGGGATACCCGTCTCCAAGCTCATGGAGGGCGAGCGCGAAAAACTGCTCCGGCTCGAGGAGATAGTTCACAAACGGGTGATAGGGCAGGACGAGGCGGTTCGCGCCGTATGCGAGGCGATACTGCGTTCCCGCGCAGGGATAGCCGACCCCAACCGCCCCATCGGTTCGTTCATGTTCCTCGGCCCGACGGGCGTAGGTAAGACCGAGCTTGCAAAGGCGCTGGCTGAGGCGCTGTTCGACGACGTGCGGAGCATGATCAGAATCGACATGAGCGAGTATATGGAGAAGTTCTCCGTGTCGCGTCTTATCGGCGCGCCTCCGGGATATGTGGGCTACGACGAGGGCGGACAGCTCACCGAAGCTGTGCGCCGCAGGCCCTACTGCGTCGTGCTGTTCGACGAGATTGAGAAGGCGCATCCCGACGTTTTCAACGTGCTTTTACAGGTTCTCGACGACGGGAGGATAACCGATTCGCAGGGCAGGACGGTCGATTTTAAAAACTCAATCATCATCCTGACCTCCAATATAGGTTCCTCCTATCTCCTGGACGGCATCGAGGCGGACGGCGCTATATCTCAAAGCGCGAAGGCGGAGGTGGAAAGACTGCTCCGCTCGAGCTTTAGGCCGGAGTTTTTAAACAGGCTCGACGAGATAGTGTTCTATAAGCCGCTGACGCGGGAAGATCTGTCGCAGATAATCGAGCTGATGATAGACGAGCTTTCAAAGCGGCTCGGAGACAGGTCGCTCAAGCTCAAAATAAGCGAAGCGGCAAAGGCTTTCGTCATTGACAACGGCTTCGACCCGCAGTTTGGAGCAAGACCGCTTCGCCGCTATCTGCAAAGCAAGGTGGAGACCAAGCTTGCCCGCGCCATATTGAGCCTCGACCTTGAGCTGGGCGATACCTTGCTCGTGGACGTCAAAGACGGTGACATCGAGGTGAGTGTCGAAGGATAAACCCTAAAATAATGTTCGCCGCGCCCAATCCGCAAGTTAGCCATGTACGGAGGCGCGGCGAAAAATATGCCTAAAATAAGAATCGAATCGAAGCTCAGGGCCTTTTTGAGTAACCCTTGCCGGGAGTAACGGCTTGTCCGCCGCTCTCAATCAGTTCGGTAACGGTAACCAGCTCGTAGCCGTTCTCCAAAAAGTAGGGGATGAGGCGGCCGATAGCGTCGACCGTGGATTGCATCCGGTCGTGAAAGAGCAAGATCTGGCCGGGTTCAAGATCATCGGTGCAAAGCTTGAAAACCTTGTCCGCATTCTTCGATTCCCAATCGCGGGAGTCGACGTTCCACTTGATAACGGCAAGCCCCATTTCCTTCATAACGGAGTATACCGAGGAGTCGGTCGCTCCATAGGGCGGGCGCATGAGCGTGACGGTGTAGCCGTTTTCAAAGCAACCGGAGATTCTATCGACAGCCAGGGCAAAGTGCCTTCGCATTTCGTCCTTGCTCTGCTTTGTCATATCGGCATGACTCCAGCTGTGACAGCCGATTTCACAGCCCAGCTCGTCCATGCGCAACAGGAGCTGTTCGTTGCCGCCAATGCTGTTTCCAAGCACGAAAAAGGTCGCTTTCACCTGATACTGCTCCAGCAGGTCGAGGATGAGCGCGGTGTATTTTTCGTTCGGCCCGTCGTCAAAGGTCAAAGCTATCACCTTGCGGTTGGGATCGGGGGTAGGGGACGGGGAGGGAGTGGGGGTGAAGGTCGGGACGGGAGACGGGGTTGGAACCTCGGTAGGAGTTGGAACGGGCGTGGGGAGCGGGGTGGAGGAAAGCTCCACCGCGATAATCTGCGGCTCCACCGTCGTTTGCAAAGGAACAACGCTCAACTGCACCGGCTCGGCGGAGCAGGCGCAAACGATGAGCAATATAAGCATCGCAAAGACGACATACACTCGTTTCATGCAAAAAGAGTAACACTTTTCGACATAAAACGCAAGTCAAAAATGGAGATACTTTAAGGGAAAATTAAACAAGCACAGGGCTGAAATCAGGCGTCCAGCGCCGCGTCTATAAGCACCGCTATGCTTGCGATGCTCTTGAGCTTTCCGTCCTTCATGCAGGGAATGACGCGCACGTTATCGAGGCGTTCGGCAAAGGAGAGGTACATATTTCGCGCCCGGCTTTGTATGGATTCGTGCGCTTCATATACGTCCTTATCGTCGCCCACATAGTCGCGAAAGCCCTTCTTTTCGACATTGTGCGAAGCGTCGCCGGGGTCCATATCGAGAATCAGGTGCAGATCGGGGCGGGGAATATGAAAATGCTCATGCTCCAGCTCCAAAACAAAGTCGAGGATATCGGGTTTTGCGATATCGCAATCGCGTATGCTCTGGTACACCGCGTTGGAGAGGACGTAGCGGTTGATAAGGAGAAAGTCGTAACCGGCGTAATCGAGGTTTTTAAAGGCTTCAAAGCGGTCGAGCGCAAACCAGAGCGCCATGCTCTTGCCGTCCACGGTGTCGGCGGAAACTCCGTCCTTCGCGGTCAGATACCTTCCGACATAAGAGCCGAAAAAGCTGTCATACATAGGAAAGGAGATGGACAGCACCTTATGCCCCCATGCTTTCATTCGGGATTCCAAAAGCTCCATCTGAACGCTCTTTCCCGTTCCGTCTATGCCCTCAAAAGCGATGATTTTCGTCATATCAGCCTCCAATGCGCCGCATGGCGGCAAGGGTGTTTTCCCGCGAGGCAAAGGCGGTCATTCTAAAATAGCCCTCGCCCGCCGCGCCGAAGCCTGCGCCGGGCGTGCCTATTATGTGATGCCCCTCCAAAATCTCGTTGAAGAAGCGCCAGCTGTCGCCGTGAGGCGCTTTTATCCAAACATACGGCGCGTTTTGCCCGCCATAGACGGTATAGCCGGCGCGTTCCATGCCCTCGCGGATAATACGTGCATTCTCCATATAAAAATCGACCACGCCGGTGAGTTGGGCATAGCCTTCGTCCGAATAAGCCGCCGCCGCGCCAACTTGGGTGATATAGGACACCCCGTTGAACTTGGTGGACATCCGGCGCGCCCACAGGTCGTGAAGCGAAACCGTATTGTTCAGGCTGTCCTTTCGCACAAGCTCCCTGGGAACGACGGAATAGGAACAGCGGGTACCTGTGAAGCCGGCGGTCTTGCTCATCGAGCGGATTTCTATGGCGCAGGTTTTAGCGCCGTCGATCTCAAATATGCTGTGAGGAATATCGACGCTTCGGATATAGGCTTCATAGGCGGAATCGTAGATAATGACCGCGCCGCAGGCGTTCGCCCAGTCGACAAAGCGCTTTAACTGCTCCTTTGAAAGCGTTTGCCCCGTCGGGTTGTTCGGGTAGCAGAGATAGAGAACGTCCACGGGAACTTGTGGGAGGTCGGGAACGAAGCCGTTTTGCTCGACGGCGGGCAGATATACGATGCGCTCATAGCCGCGCAGCTTTGGATCATAGCGACCGCTTCGTCCGGCCATAACGTTGGTGTCGAGATAGACCGGATAAACGGGATCGACTATGCCAACGATGCAGTCCTTTGAGAACAGTTCGGAGATATTGGCAACGTCGCATTTAGCCCCGTCGGAAACAAATATTTCATCCACGTCGATTCGGATGCCTCTTTTTAGATAATCGCGGTTCAAAATAGCTTCGCGCAAAAAATCGTAACCGAAGTCGGGCCCATAGCCGCGGAAGGTTGCTATATCGCCCATCTCGTCGACAGCGCGGTGCATGGCGTCGACAACTGCGGGAACGAGTGGGCGGGTACAGTCTCCGATGCCCATGCGAATAAGCTCCGCCCGGGGATGGTTCGCCTTAAAAGCGGCTGTGCGCTTGGCTATTTCGGAAAAGAGATAGTTGCCCTGAAGCAGGCTGTAATCACCGTTTGCGATAAACATTCTAAACCTCCGTTTCTTTGCGTCCCAAGTATAACATATTATTGAGCCAAATGACAAGAGCGGAAGAAGAGCGCAGTATCTTTTGATGCTAAAGTTCGGTTCACCGTTAAACGGTCGGAAAAAGAAAAACGGATTTCCGCCTGTACGTCCGGCGCGTTTTGCAAGGTTCGGCTTGCCTTTTGCCGCCGGATTTTTTGCGCATACAATTTGTCTAAACGTCCCAACGGGAGGAAATAGATGGTGGATAAGGGCGGTTGGTAGGAGGTTTTGATGGAAGAAAAAATATCCTTCCCACCGCAAGTCGCCAATTATTCACCCATAGACCGCCTTAAAATATAGCTATGCAAAAGCAGGAGACCGCAAAAAGAAAGAGGGACAGACTGCGTCTGGCAATAGAGATGTCAGGTTTTATAGTGGCTTTGCTCCTCTCAAGGATTCATATTGGCGGCGGCTACGCGCCTTTCGGGCTTGGAACGCTGCTGGCGGTAACGTTGTCGGGGTGCAGTCCCCTGTTTGCGCTCGGGGGGATGCTGATCGGCGCGTTTATGGGCGCAAGCCCCCTGTTCGGCGCGATGCTCTCAGCGGTTCTGTTCGTCGCCCTGCTCAAGCTCTTCCGGCTCTTTCATAAGCGTATCAGCGCCGCGGTGAAGGTGCTGGTGCTTTTGCTGTGCCAGCTTGCGTCGCTCCCGTTCACGCTCGAATACGAGCTGATATCGGTGTGCTTCGCGCTCCTGTCGCTGGGAGTTTCAATCCTCGCCGGAATTTTGATGTTTTGGACGCTGAAAACGATAAAGGCGCTTAGTAGCCGGAGGGCGCTGAACGAATGGGAGCAAACGCTGACGGCTACGGCGCTCTCGTTGCTACTCACCGGGCTTTTCGACGCCGCGGCGTTCTCAATCTCGTTGCCGGTCATCGTAATCCTGTTCTGCTCCATGACGGCGGTATATGCAAAGGGCGCGGCGGGCGCGCTCTATGGGGTGTTGCTTGCGGCGGGGCTGGTGGTGCAGGGGGCGGCAGATTTAACGCTGGTGGGGAGCGCGGCGTTTTGCATCATAGCCGCGTCAACCGTGGCGAATTTTGGAAGCTACGCGATAGTCGGCGCGTTTTTGCTCGCCGGACTTCTAACCCAAACGCTCTGGGCGGAGGGAACGCACGTCGTCAACGCGCAGAATCTGTTGCTTTCAAGCATCCCCTTTTTGATAATGCCAAAGGAGTGGCTCTTGATAATCAGCGGATACCTCAACAGCCGCAGGCTTCGCCTCCATTCTTCGGCGCTTGCAATGAGAAGGATGCAGTCGAAGGCGGCGGACGAGATGGCAAAGACTGCGGCGATATGCGAGGACATCGCCGGACTTTTCATCCCCGAGAATACCGAGGACAGGCAAACGAGTATGCTCAAACAATGGACGGTGCATGGGGCGATGAGGGTATGCGCGGAATGCGAGGCGCGGGTGCTTTGCTGGAAGGACGCCGAAAGGATGGGCGAAACGTTGCTGAGGCTTGCAAGGAGCGCCGATGATGGCGAGACTATGCAAATTGAACCGCCTGTCGATAAGGACTGTACGCACTTTTCGCAGATGATAGCCTCCGCCTGTTTGTCATACAATCAGGCGCTGGCACAGCAGGCCAACACGATTCTTTTGGGCAGGCAGTATGCCTTTGTCAACCGCCAGCTGTTGGGAATCGGCCAGGTTTTGAGCGGGCTTGCCGTGCGGGTTAAGGAGGACAAGTGGATTGACGACAGGCTCGAAAGCGAGTTGCTTCCGGCATTGGAAAAGCAGGGCATACCGGTTATATCGGTGGATGCGCTATATCCGCATGAACACCTGTTGCTTCGCATAAGCGTCGACCTCAACAAGGGGACGACGGCGGCGGAGGTGCAGAAGGCTGTTTCGGGATATTTAAAGCATCCGGTGCGGCTTTTGCAGGTGGAGCGGCGCGGAATGCTGGGCGTATTTGAACTTGAGGAGGCGCAAAAGCTCCGCGCATCCATGGCGGTGGTTTCCGTTCCCGAACAGAAGGACGGCATAAGCGGCGATGCAACCGGGGAGTTTCGGCTGGCGGGCGGTCAGGTTTTGTATGCGCTTTCCGATGGAATGGGCAGCGGAATCGAGGCGCATAAGGAAAGCTCCACCGCGATTGAACTGCTGTTTAACCTGTACCGGATAGGCTTCTCCAGGGAGCTGATATATGAGAACGTAAACCGGCTTCTGCTTACAAAAGCCGGTTCGGAGATGTATGCCACCTTGGACGCGGTGGCGCTGGATCTGTCGGCGGGGAAGGCCGAGGTGGTAAAGTTTGGAGCGCCGCCAACGTTTCTGCTACGGGGCGGGCGGGTGATCAGGCTGTCGGGCGAAGCTCTGCCCTGCGGCATAGTGGACGAGGCGAAGCCCTCGACGACGGAGGTGAAGATAAGGAAAAACGACATGATAATAATGCTGTCCGACGGGGTATACGACGTGCTGGGCGACAATGCCGAGCGCGCCATAGTCAAAAACAAAGCCGGGGAACTCAAGGGGATAGCGAATGCGCTGATCAACGCGGCGCTGACGAGGGGACAGCAGGACGACATGACCGTGATGGTCATAAGGGTGGCGTAGATGCGGATAGGTATCGAGTGGTTTCTTATAGACAATACCCTGATGAACGCGCTGATTTTCTCGCTGGCGGCGGTATTGGCGGGCGTTCGGGTTCGCTGGTGGAGGAGCTTGTCGGCGTCGTTGATAGGCGCGGTATACGCCCTGTTGTCGCTCTCAATCCTGCCCGTGCTTCAAAGTCCCCTGTGCAAGGCGATCCTGTTTTTAGCCTTTGCCCTGCCCCTGTTCAGATCGGGGCGCGGCTATCTGACCTCGCTTTTATGCGTGTTCATCTCCGCTTTTTTCATGGGCGGAATCGTATTGTTTTTAACGCTCCTTTTCGGCGGGAGCGTTGAAAAAAACGGAACGCTGATCGGAACCTTGCCGCTTCGGGCCGCGCTTTTGGGCGGACTTGTTTGCGCCGTTGCGCCGAGGGCGATAAGAAGGCTGATTCAGCTTCGGAGGATAAAGGAATGTATGGTTCCGGTTAGAATACGGCTTGGGGAGATGGAGTGGAGGCTAAACGGGATTATAGACAGCGGGAATCTCGTTACCGAACCTATTACCGGGCTTCCGGTCGTCTTTGTAAACTTTGGAATTGAGGGCAATATTCCCATACCCTATGTCACGGCAAACGGAAAGGCCGTCTGCCATGGTTGCCGGCCGGACAGCATAAAGCTTCGTCTGGGCGCATGGATCGAGGTGGACGCGGTGGTTGCGATGGCGGCGGAATCATTAAAGCATTGCGACGCGATAGTTCCGCAAATTTTGTTAACGGAAGATTGGAGGCTGTTAAATGAAGAAAAACCTGCTTTTCAAACTGCGCTTGCTCATATTAAGGCTCTTTTGCAAAAGGGCAAGGCCGCTATACTATATTCATTCGGGAGAAACCCTGCCGCCCCCGCTCGAGGGCGAGGAGGAGATGCGGTGTATCCTGGCAAGCAAGACCGACGCAGGCGCAAAGAACAGACTGATTGAGCATAATCTCAGGCTCGTCGTTTATATAGCGCGCAAGTTTGAGAATACGCAGATAGGGATAGAGGATCTCATCTCCATTGGGACGATTGGGCTTATAAAGGCGGTAAACACCTTCAACGCCGAGAAGAAGATTAAGCTTGCAACCTATGCGTCCCGCTGTATCGAAAATGAGATTCTGATGTTCTTGCGCCGCACCTGCAAGCTCAAACTGGAGGTCTCCTTCGACGAGCCCTTGAATATCGACTGGGACGGAAACGAGCTTCTGCTCTCCGACATCTTAGGAACCGACGAGGATATAGTCAGCCGCGATTTGGAGGAGGCGGTGGACAGGGAGCTTTTGAGGCAGGCGCTCGGACAGCTAACGGAGCGGGAACAGCAGATAGTCGAGCTGAGGTTCGGACTGAACAACAAGAATCCCTGCACCCAGAAGCAGGTTGCGGATATTCTGGGCATCTCGCAGAGCTATATCTCCCGCCTCGAAAAGCGGATATTGAAGCGGCTTCACCGGGAGATGCTGAGATTGCAGGGGTGAGGTTGCGGTCAAACGTACTTCTGCAAATGTTTGAGCGCTCCCTTTTCGAGCCTCGAAACCTGCGCCTGAGAAATGCCGATCTCGCGGCTGACCTCCATCTGTGTTTTGCCCACGAAGTAGCGGAGCCGGAGGATTTTTTGCTCGCGCTCGTTGAGGCTCGAAATGCCCTCCTCCAGGGATATCGAGTTGAGCCATTTTTGCTCGCTGGTCTTGGTGTCCTTTATCTGGTCGATAACAAAGAGCGCGTCGCCGTCGTCGTGAAAGACGGGCTCATAGAGCGAGACGGGTTCGGCTATCGCGTCCAAAGCAAAGACGACCTCCTCCTCGGGCAGGCTCATCTCCTTTGCGATTTCGGCTATGGTGGGCTCTTTACAGCTCGTGTCCTGTAAGCGGTTTTTCGTCTGCATCGCTTTATAGGCTGTATCGCGCAGGGAGCGGGAAACGCGAAGCGCGGTATAGTCGCGCAGATGGCGGCGGATTTCTCCAATTATCATCGGAACCGCATAGGTCGAAAAGCGCACCTCGTGCTTTAGATCGAAGTTTTCAATCGCTTTGATAAGCCCGATGCACCCAACCTGAAAGAGATCGTCCGCCTGCTCGCCCCGGTTTAAAAAGCGTTGAACGACGGAGAGGACGAGCCTGAGATTGCAGTGTATAAAGCGCTCGCGGGCGGCTTCGTCGCCGGATTTAACCTGTATAAGCAGCTCCTGAAGCTCCTGTGCGCTCAATGTGGGAAGGGAGGCGGTGTCAACGCCGGAAATTTCTACCTTGGGTATCAAAAAAATATCCTCCGAAATAGTTTTCCCCCTTCACGCTCCTTTAGCGTTGCCCTAAAGCGGCGAAAATAAACGCTCCTCATCGCGTTCGCCAAAAAACCTTTTTTTGCCGAAATCAAAAGCCGTCCAAAGGGCAAGCCAAACGAGCTATAGCAAGGCTTATCGCTTCGACGGCGCAATCCGGCATTGTTTTTTTGAAGGCGCTGTGATAGGATAAGGGTATGTTAGAGGAGGACAGGCTGTATATAGCATCGCTGTTCGCGCTCGATGCGCTGAGGGCCAAATGGGGAACGGCGATAAGCGAATACCGGCGGCAAAAGCTTGAGACGGTTGCGGATTCCGGCGCAAAAAACCTCGGACTTTTGGTGGAGTATCTGACGCTGGAGGCGTTGAGCGCCGCAAAGCCCGGCTTTTTTCCTCCCTGCCGGATTGAAACGGGGGCGCACGGCAAGCCGGAGCTTTCAGACTGCCCCGGACTGCATTTTTCATTGAGCCACGACGGGGATTATGCCGCCGTTTTGCTTTCCACGGCGCCGGTCGGTTTGGATCTCGTTCGAAAGCGACCCGTTCGGACGGGGCTGGCGGACAGAATCGCAACCGCAAGGGAGAGGGAGGAATTGCGGAGCGCGACAGACGGGGACGATGCCGTTTTAAAGCTTTGGGCGCGTAAAGAGAGCGTTCAAAAGTGGAGCGGGCTGGGGTTCACCCTGCCGATGCGCTCCATCGAAACGTCCGGAAAGGCATTCTATGAGGAGAGCTTTGCAAACTGCTTCCTCTGCGCCTATTCGGACAGGCCGCTTCGGATAAGAAGATGGTTCATAGGAGGGATGGAATGAAAAAGCTGATTCTGACCGCCGCCTTGTTACCCTTGCTGTTAGCCTGCGCCTGCGGTTTAATCGAGGCGGAGGACGATAGGATAGCGGTGGCTACCCTCGCGCCCTCCACCGGAGTTCAGCCCGTTATAATCGAGACGAGTTCCCTTGAGCCTACCCCAACCTCCACGCCCGCGCCTACTCCGGTTCCCGAGCCGTATGAGGTGGGAGAAGGGGTGTACAGCATTGCGTGGCTGTCCGACACCCAGCACTATTCCGCACAGTTTCCGGAGATATTTTTGTCCATGACCGAATTTTTGTCCCTAAATTGCGAAAGGATGCGGCTTGCCTATATCGTGTTTACCGGCGATTTTGTCCACAACAATGAGGTCGAGGACGAGTGGAAGGTTGCCGACGAGGCGATGCGGATCATAGACCGGATACCCAACGGGGTTTTGGCGGGCAATCACGATATGGAGCCCACCACCGGCGGCTACGAATACTATGACAAGTATTTCGGCAGGGAACGATATCAGGACAGACCCTATTATGGCGGGGCTTATCTCGATAATCACGGGCACTATGATTTGATAAACGCGGGGGAGACGGAGTACATCTTCGTTTATATGAGCCACGCGCCGGACAAGGCGGCGTTTAACTGGGTCAACGAAACCCTCCAAAGCTTCCCAGACAGGGTTGCCATCCTCTGCCTGCACGACTATTATACGAGCGAGGGGACATACAGCGATGCCGGGGAGGAGTGGTTTGAGAAGGTGGTCGTTCCCAACGACAACGTGTATATGGTGCTGTGCGGGCACAGATATGGAATCTACGCCAGGGAGGTCAAGCTTGACGAAGGCGGGCGGACGGTTCTGGAGATGATGATGAACTATCAGGCGGCGGGCGATTACGGCGGGAGCGGCTATTTCAGGCTGATGCAGGTGGACGAGCAAAACGGCTGTATCAAGATGCTGACATATTCGCCCTATCTGGATGATTACAATATGTTTGACGAGGGCTTTGAGCTTGACGAGCGCTATTGGATGGACGTGGATGCGGAGGAATTTACGGTTGCGATTCCGTGGTCGTGAGGTATTGACGCGAGGCGAAATTTGGTAGTATATTAAAGTTACAAACGGAGGTTAGGCATGGAAGATATAATCAAGCAGGCAAAAACTATGGAAGAAACGGACAGAAAATGTCCCAACTGCGGAGCTACTATGGACTATTCGCCGGAGAGCGGAGGCCTCTATTGCCCCTATTGCGAGTATCGAGAGGAGATACCCTTGCAGGGGGAGGACGGCGAGGAAGCGGCGCAGGAGCTGAGCTTTAAGGACGCGGAGCTTCGCGGCAACTGCGACTGGGGAGCCGAAAAAAAGACGGTCATATGCAAGGCCTGCGGCGCGGAGTCGGTTTACGATGCGTTACAGATCTCCAACGAATGCCCGTACTGCGGCTCAAATCAGGTTACCGAGGCAAAGGGCGTAAACACTTTAGCTCCGAACGGGGTCTGCCCGTTTTTGATAAGCGACAAGCAGGCGGGCGCGAACTTCGGAAAATGGATAAAAAGACAGCTTTTCTGCCCGTCCAAGGCAAAGAAGAGCGCGCGCCCCGATTCGTTCAAGGGCGTGTACCTGCCGTACTGGACTTTTGACAGCCAAACCTTTTCCCATTATACCGCACAGTACGGCAAGGACAGAACCCAAACCAACAAGGAAGGCGACACGGTTACGGTGACCGATTGGTACCGCACCTCCGGCGATTATTCGCGGTTTTTCAACGACGAGCTTGTGGCGGCAAGCTCCAGGCACGACAAGAATATGCTCCAGCGCATCGAGCCCTATCGAACCGAGGAAAACAAGGCGTACAGGCCGGAGTATGTGGCAGGGTTCATTTCGGAGCGGTATTCGGTCGGGCTGGATCAGGGCTGGGAGAATGCCAAGGTCTCGATGAAGCGGAAACTGCGCAGCCATATCGAGTCCCATATAAAGCGGGTGAACCACGCCGACAAGGTTTCCAATTTGAATTTCTCGACCATCTTTTCCGGCGTGACCTATAAATACCTGCTCTTGCCGCTGTGGCTGTCCTCGTTCCGCTATAAGGATAAGACCTACGAGTTTTTGGTTAACGGACAGACCGGTAAAGTCGGAGGCAAGATTCCGATTTCCCCGTTGCGCGTGGCGATAGCCCTGCTTCTCGGAATTGGGTTCGTGGCGTTGCTGATCTGGCTGTTCTCAAACGGCAACTAAAAAACGTAAGCGAGTACGGTAAAAAAAGGGCAGGAAGCGGTCAACCTCCTGCCCTTTCCATCGGCTTAAAAGCCGCAAAAAGGCTTATCAATAGTAATAAACGCGGGGAACTCTGGCGGATATGCCGGTCAGGACTTCATAGCTTATAGTTCCCGCAAGGTAGGCGAGCTGATCGGCTGTAATGCCGCCGCCAATTAGGATGACGGGATCGCCGATTTGAGCGTTCGAGACGCCGCTCACGTCGAACATCGCATGATCCATGCAGATGGTTCCGATCTGCGGGCAGAGCTGGCCGCCGATAACGGCTTGCGCCTTGTTGCTGAGCGCGCGCATATAGCCGTCGGCGTAACCGATGGAGACGGTGGCAACGCGAATATCCGTCGAAGCGGCGTAATTGAGCCCATAGCTCAGGCTCTGTCCGGCTTTTAACTCAAATACATTGACGATTTGCGACTGAAGCCCCATGGCGGGGATCAGTTTCGACGGCTGAGCCAACTGCGGTTCGGGGTCGTAGCCGTACATGGCTATGCCAACGCGCACCATGTCAAAATGCAGGTTCGGGCGCAGGAGTGCGCCGCCGCTGTTACAGCAGTGAACGATGGGCTCGAAGCCCGCGTTTTGCGCCTCGCGGACATAGGAGAGAAAAAGCTCCGCCTGCCTGTCGGTGTAGTCCGAATCGAGGCGGGAGGATTCGGCAAAGTGGGTGCAGAGACCCTGCATATAAAGATTGGGAAGTTCGCTTGAAAAAGCGGCAAGGATGGAGGAAAATTCCTCGTGCGTTCTAAGACCGCGGCGGTTCATGCCGGTATCGACCTTGATGTGAACGCCGATGCGCTTTTCGCGGCGGCGGGCTTCGGCTTGCAGGAGGCGCAAAAAATCGAGCGAGGATTCGGCGGGGGACAGGCCGTAGGAAACGAGGTTTTGAACATCGCCTGAGTTGGACGCGCCCAGGATTATAATAGGTAGCTCAATCCCGCGCTTTCGAAGGATAACGCCTTCCTCAACGAGAGCGACCGCGAGATAATCCGCCAGCTTCTTCTCCTGAATGAAGCGGCTGACCTCAACGGCGCCGTGGCCGTAAGCGTCCGCCTTGACGACGGCGCAAAGCATCGCGCCCCCTTTCAGCCCGCTCTTAATCAAGCCGAGGTTTTTTTCTATAGCGCCGAGGGATACCGTGGCAAAAGTGTTTCGCATAGAAATCACGCTTTCTTAAAAATATCAGCTCTATTTTCGCCCTGATTGGAGATAAATGCAAGCGGCTTGTGAAAAATAACAGGATTGTTAACAATTTGTTCAAAAAGTTCTTGCTATTTTCAAGGGGTGGTGTTAAAATGGGATTGATAAACAATATGTTGGGGTTCGGAGGCTGATTTTGCGCATTATAGCCGGTAGCGCGCGGGGGCGCAGCTTTGATACGAAGGAAGGCTTGGCTACCAGACCGACGATAGCGCGAGTCAAGGAGAGCGTATTTGGCAGCTTGCAGTTTGACATTCCGCAGTCCAACGTGTTAGACTTATTCGCGGGTTCGGGCGGCATGGGCTTGGAGGCGGCGTCGAGAGGCGCGGCGAAGGTTATTTGCAACGATAACGACGCGGAATGCGTTTCCATTATAAAGAGCAATGCCGAAAAACTCGACCTTGACGGGATAATCAGCGTTTGGCGGTTCGACTATCGCGAGGCGATAGAACGGCTGAAGTTGAGCGGGGAGCGTTTCGACATTGTTTTTTTGGACGCACCCTACTATGAAAATGTCGCGCAGGACGCGCTGGAGCTGCTCTTCACGCAGGGGCTTGTTAAGGAGGGCGGGGTCGTCGTGGTGGAACACGATATAGGCTCGCCGCCGAAGCCAAAGGAAGGGCTGATGCGCGTGAAGCGGACGAGGAAGTTCGGGCGGTGCGGCATAACGATGATGATTTGCGAGGACGGCTTATGAAGATCGGCGTTTATCCGGGCAGTTTTGACCCGTTTACGGTCGGACATTTGGACGTGTTGAAAAATGCGGCTCCATTGTTTGACAAATTATACGTCGCTGTGTTATATAATGTCAGTAAGAGCGCAAGCTTCTCCGTAGCCGATCGCGTAACCATGATAGAGAATGTGATAAGGGCGGAGGGGCTTGATAACGTTGTCTCCGGCACCTTTGACGGGCTTTTGGTGGAGTATGCGCGCAGTATAGGCGCGAGATACATCATCCGCGGCCTTCGGGCGACGAGCGACTTTGAATACGAATTTCAAATTGACGCTATCAATCGTCATTTGAACGACGGGATCCAGACCGTTTATTTTATGGCAAACCCCGCGCATTCTTTCCTAAGCTCAAGCAATGTGAAAGAAATCGGGAGCTACGGCGGGGATTTACACGGGCTGGTTCCGGAATATAATCTGAATTTTATACGGGAAAGGTTGGCAAGGCAATGAGCAGCGCACAAACGATGAAGATTTACAGCATCATTTCTAAGATTGAGCAGGTTTTGGAGGACAGTCCGAAAACCAAGTTCGGTACGCCGAGCAAGCGTATCGTCGAGGTGGACGAGTTGTTCGATCTTCTGGGCGACCTAAAGGTTATGATTCCTGAGGATATAAGAAGGGCGAGCGGCATAATCGCTGAGGAAGCGAATACCCTGCGCGACGCTAACGAGCAGGCGGAGGAGATGATAGAGAATGCGCGGCAGGAGGCGGAGGCGCTGATGCAGAAGGCCCAGCAGACCGCCGAGAAGATTTACAATCAGTCGGTTCAGGAATATGAGTCGCTCGTAGCCGAAACCTCGGTGTACCGCGAGGCGTCGTTCCGCGCCCAACAGCTCATGGCGGAGACCGAGGAGAACGCGGCGGCGATAAGCGAAGGCGCAAGGCAGTATGCCGACGATATCCTCGCGGATGTTCAGCGCTATTTCAGCGATTACATCGGCATGATTAACAACAACCGCAGTGAGCTGGGAGTAAGGCCGCGTCCGGCTACGCAGGCGGAACCCGCGCCGATAGTCAGGCGGACTGAACCCGCGCCGGTTGTAAGACAGCCCGAGCCCGCGCCACAACCCGCGCCTCAGCGGAATCCCCAGACTGCGCGCCCCGCGCCCGAACCGCAAACCCAGACGCGCCCAAAGGCGGAGATTTCGGAGTATGAATCCGACGATTACTATGGCGAGGACGAGCCGGAGGGCAAGAAGCCCAAGAAGAAGATGGGCTGGTTCCACCGTATGCTGGAAGGCGGCGAGGAGGAAGCGGAGCTGGACGATGAGGACTGGGACGACGAGCCGGAACAGCCGCAAAAGAAAAAGCGCCGCAAGCTCTTTGAGTTCGTCGAGGAGGACGACGACGATTACGAGGAATAAAGCGGCATAATATTAAAGCTAAAGCCCCCGAAGCTTAAAAAAAGACGGGGCTTTTTATTATGCGCGAATTTAAAAGACCGAAACGGGCGGGAAAATAAGTCGAAACAATCGGTATCCGATAGCTGTAACATATTTATATAAACCCCCATTATATAGATAATCACTTTTGGAGATTTTTGTCAAGTATTGAATTATTATTCGGTAATTTTTGCAAATTTTGCCCTTCGATAGAGCAGAATTTGGCTTTTTTACAGCATCGAATATAAAAAAATGGAGCGGGAGTTGTTCTGAACTCGAGGACGGGAGAAAAGGGAAGGAAAGAGGTTTTTTAACCGTGGGGCGGGAGGCTCTTAAATTTCGATGGGGGATAGGGGGTTGGCTCGTCGGTGAGACCGAGAAGATAGTCGATAGAGGTGTTAAACAGCTCCGCAAGCTGAATTAGAATCCGCGTGGGCAGGTCGCGATGCCCCTGCTCGTATCGGTTGTACTGCGCCTGAGTTATCCCGAGCAGGGCGGCAATCTGCCGCTGAGACAGATCATGATCTTCGCGCAAATCGCGAATCCTAATAAAAACTTTCATTATTGCACCATTATTTCAGCAAAATTATAAAAATTCTCTTGACATTATAAACAATGCAGGTTACAATACAGTCAAGATATCCATTTGGATATCAAAATATACTTAAACGGAGGTAAAAGATGAAAAAAGGATTATTAATCATCCTTGTTCTCCTGCTCGTGATGACGCTAATTCCCGCTGGCGTATCATCTGCGGACGGAACGACTGCGGAAGGCTGGATTTATGTTGTTGACTCAGGCATGGCGGCAATAACCGGACATACCAATCCTGTTGGAGATCTGGTGATGCCGGAGACGATAATGGAGAATGGAGTTTCATATCCGACGACTCTTGCGGAAGAAGCGTTCGAAAACTGCACTGAACTAACCTCATTTACTCTTTCGTCTTCAGCGCAAAATTTCCAGACATTAACTTTTATTGGCTGTACTTCGTTAAGCGCTATCTATGTACACCCCGACAACCCCAATTATACATCCGTTGACGGCGTATTGTTTTCAAAGGGTATGGGCCGATTAATTAAATATCCTCAAAATAGAAAGGTTGCAAGCTATACTATCCCTTACCCTTGCACTGAAGTATGTACTTATGCTTTCGAAGGTTGTGCGTCCACGTTCGGCAAATTAATAATCGATGAGTGTTATTATCGTGGATTATTTATTTATCGAATGCAGCCATCGTCTGATTACGGATTTCCAATAATATTAGAAGCGGACACAGAGGGCTTTCTTCTTGATATGACTTGTTATGGCGTTTCTACCAAGGAGGTAATTCGGAACTGCCTTTACTACTATTCCGACTATACATTTAATGATCAATCCACCACACCTTTCTGGATACACACCGTTGATTATGCCAACTACGGCGATACGTATCACCATAGCGATTATATCATCGGCACCCGCATCAATGCCAACACCTTGGGCGCTCAAGCTTGGACGGTAACGGGCGAGAAGATTCGCTTTGGGGCAACGATAGGAGTAAGGGAACTAAAAGCGATGCTTGCTGTGGGAGAAAGCTTCAACTATGGATTCCGCGCTCAGATAAACGGCGAAAGTGTTCCGGTGATGACCGGAGCTAACAACGATTCCATCGCTTTCTATGGCAGTTCCGGCGCAACGAGTACGGCAAGGAACGACGTTATATGGACGGATGCAATGGAAAGTGCGGCGGATGCGGCGGCGCTTGTTACCCTGCTTCGCGAAGCCGGCTTTAAGGTCTATGCTAACGATGATACCACGATTACCTTTGTACTGATAATCGACGGAGTTAGCGAGGCTCAGGATATGAACTTTGCATTCCGCCCGTTCCTTTCGGTCAACGGAACGGAGGAATATCTGCACGGCACGCAGATGTACAACAGCGTCACGAATATATTGGCGGGCGTAGGCTCGACAATCACAACAGGGCAATAAGGGAGGACGGAACGATGAAAAACTATGAAAAACCGACCATGGCGATATTAAAGCTCAACCCTATGGATATAATTGCGGCTTCGGGTGAGCAGGGACAGTGGAACGCTTCCGTAAGGGACGGAGTTGCCGATTCCGATAACGGCGACGCTAATTCCATCTGGGGCGACTACAACGTGTTTACGCAACCATAACAAGCTGTCTTGGGAGGGGGCGAAGGCCGGCTTCCGAGCATAAGAGGGCAAATACCCAAACTCTCATCAACAGTATTCACACAAGGGTAAGTGCGCTCAAAGGCGAGTCCTGGGGCTGAAAAAGAGAAAAACAAATATCCTCCTTATTCAGCCTCGGGACAGCCGCCCAAAAACTACGTCAGACGGCGTTCCTTAATCGCTTTCTGAAATACACCACCATCTTACAGCGTCGAAAGCCCTGCATTACCACCGCGGAGCTTTTGACGTTTATTAGAAATCTCGCAAAAGGTACAACAGAGGAACAATAAAGCCACAAACCGCCTTGCTCCATGTCCGGGGCAAGGCGGCAGAATAATCGTTATGCAGGGTAAAAAAATCCCTCTTGTATGTTTCTTCTTTGTTGCTTTCTTATTTTCATAAAGAAGAAAGCAAATATCCCATAACAAAACCCAATACACCCACCACGCGGTACCCTTTGCGCAAGCTAAGGCTGGTACACGCTCTGCCCATCGCAACGCAGATGCACGTCGCCGTTCATCGTGCGGTAGATTTCGGTTCCTATCGCGCTCAGCGCGTCGACGGTTGCCTCATCGGCGGGATTCTTAGTCGAGTCCGTAATAATGGCAAACTGGGGCAGGGAAAAGGCAATAAAGGCTGTGAGCGTTGCGTCCCAGCTACCGTGCCAGGGAATCTTCACGAGGTCGCAGGTGAGGTTATAGGTACCGTAGCAGAGCCGGTTCAGCCACTCGCCGTTCGCATCGCCCATAAAGAGCAGGCGGCAGTTGCCGTAATTCACCGCCATAACCAGCGACTGCTCGTTATCGTCGTTGTCCGCGCCCGTGTATTCGACGGTGGAGGGCCAAAGCTCAAGATTTGCCGAACCAAATTCCGCAACAAGGTTTTCGCTTATGCGCTCGCAGGGTATGGATTCTTGTTCGATTATTTCCATCATATTGCGATAGTGATTGCTGTCGCGCTCATAGTCCGGCATCCAAACTTGGTTAATTTCGATTAGCGCGGCAAGCTCATCGAAGCCCCCGATATGATCCTTGTCAAAGTGGGTGATGAGCAGGAGGTCTATGGAGCTTATCCCCTTGGCGAGAAGAGCCTTTGCGATATCCTCCCCGTCGTCGTTCTCGCCGGCGTCGATCAGGAGCGTTTTCCCGTCAAAGGTCAGTAGCAGGCTGTCCGCCTTGCCGATGGAGAAGGCGTAAATGTCCATAACTTCGGAGGCCGAAGTCCCCGAAGTTGCGGTGGGCGTTTCGCCGTCGCTTTCGGGAGCGCTACACCCGAAAGCACAGATCGCCGTTAAGGCTAAAATTAAGCTAAAGATTCGTTTCATATAGTAATTATGCCCTAAAATCTTCCACTTGACAAGCACCTGAATTGTGATAAAATAGTAAACGAACAAATGTTCGCATTACTTACAGGGGGGCTCGGCGATGGAGCGAAGGATTCTTCATGTGGATTTCAACGGGTTTTATGCCTCGGTGGAGTGTATGCTCAACCCCGATTTGGCAAAATTCCCGCTTGCCGTGGCGGGCGACCCTCAAAAGCGGCATGGCATCATCCTGGCAAAAAACGAGGCGGCGAAGCGGTGCGGGGTCAAGACGGCGGAGCCGATATGGCAGGCGCGGCAGAAGTGCCCCAAGCTCATAACCGTAGCCCCGCATTTTGACGAATATGTGCGCATATCCGAGAGGGCGCGGGAGATACTGGACGGGTATTCAATGCGCGTCGAGCCGTTCGGGCTTGACGAGAGCTGGGTGGATTTGACGGCGCGAACCAATAATTTTCAGGAGGCGGAACAGCTCGCCAACGAGATACGGATTATTATCAAGCGCGAACTCAAAATTACGGTATCGGTGGGGGTTTCTTTCAACAAGGTTTTTGCCAAGTTAGGAAGCGATATGAAGAAGCCCGACGCGGTTACGGTAATTGCGCCGTGGAATTATAAGCGGCTGGTATGGCCGCTTCCCGCCTCGGACTTGCTCTTTGTGGGGCGGGCGACCGAGCGAAAGCTGGAGCGGCTCGGGATTACGACCATAGGCGGGATAGCGCAAAGCCGGCCGGAGGTTCTCGTTTCCAAATTGGGCAAGTGGGGCTTGAAACTGCACGCTTTTGCCAACGGCAGGGACGATGCTCCGGTTTTATACAGCGGGACGAAGATTCCGCCAAAGAGCGTTGGAAACGGGGTGACGACCCCCTTTGACCTCTGCAACGACGAGCAGGTGCGGCTGACGCTCTCGATGCTGTGCGAAAGCGTGGCGGCGCGGCTTCGGGAGCAGGGGCTTCGCGCCTGCACTATCTCCATTGCGGTGCGGGACGTGGGGCTGTTCTCGTTTGTGCGGCAGAAGAAGCTTTCCGAGCCGAGCTGTCTTGCGGGCGAGCTTTTGGACGCCGCAATGGAGCTGTTTATAAAGAATTACCGCTGGCAGATTCCGGTGAGATCCATCAGCGTAACCGCAAGCGATTTTTGGGACGGGAGCCGTCCGGTGCAACTGGAACTTATGACGCCGGAGGAGCGGAGGATGAGAAAGGAGCGGCTGGAATTTGCGGTGGACGGGATAAGGGCGCGCTTCGGCCATCACTCCATTTTGCGGTGCGGTCTGCTTAGGGACAGGCGCATCGGAGATATGAACCCAAAGGCGGAGCATACAATTTTTCCGGTAGGCTATCGTACATAAAAGTGTGGTGAAAATTGAAAATTCATGTTATACTGATGAAAATAAAGCGCATGGAGGTTTTATGGAAGAATATTCTAATGAAAAGGCGCGCGTATTCATCAGGGACTGCTTCATCAAGCAGGGCGACTTTTCGATTTTAAGCGGCGACAGCTTTGAGCGGATGCTCGACAGAGTTATGGAGCTGGATGAGGAATATATGTCCGAAAACGGGATTGACGAGGGCGCGGTCTATGACGATGACGCCGCTTTCGACCATATGTTCGAGAAGATGCAGGAAGCGTTTCCCGAGGAAAAGATGTATTGTATGCGCTTCGTCGAGGATTATATGGATTACAATGAGCGCTATTTGGACAGCATCGGCGCGCTGGAATGGGAGTGAATCAAATGCAAAAAGAACAATCAATAGAACTGCTCAAAAGCTTTTCAAACGCAAACGGAGTTTCGGGCTTCGAGGACGAGGTGCTGGATGTAATTCGCGGGCTTGTCAAGGATATCGGCACGGTTGAGCGGGACAGCGTTAATAATCTATATGTTGCCCGCCGCAAGAATCGGGGCGGCCGTCCCGTGATTCAACTGGACGCGCATACCGACGAGGTTGGCTTTATGGTGCAGAGCATCATGGACAACGGGCTGATCAAGTTCGTAACCTTGGGCGGCTGGGTTAACGCCAACATTCCGGCGCATCTTGTGCGCATACGCAACCGAAAGGGCAACTATGTGCGCGGCGTCGTCGCGACCAAACCCCCGCATTACATGAGCGAAGCGGAGAAGAATTCGGTTCCCTCCGTTGACAGCATGACTATAGATATAGGCGCGTCCTCGCGCAACGAGGTTTTAGAGGACTACGGCATCGGTATAGGCGCGCCCGTGGTGCCGGAGGTTGAATTCTGGTACGACGAGGCACACGACAATATGTTCGGCAAGGCGTTCGACTGCCGCGCCGGTTGCGCCGCGCTCACCGAAACCCTGCTCTCGATTGAGGGGGAGGACTTGCAGGCGGACGTTATCGCCGCATATTCCGCTCAGGAGGAGGTTGGGCTTCGCGGAGCTATGGTTTCGTCCAACCGCGTGCGTCCCGACTGCGCAATAGTCTTTGAGGGCTGCCCCGCAGACGATACCTTCTCACCCTCGTTCGCCATTCAGACCGGGCTTCGCAGAGGGCCGATGCTCAGGCATTTTGACGCGAAGATGATAACCAATCCCAGGTTTCAGCGCTTTGCCCTCGATCTTGCGTCCAGCCTCGGAATAGAGGTGCAGGAGGCGGTTAGAACGGGCGGCGCGACCAACGGCGGAGCCATCCACCTCAGCCATTTCGGCGTTCCGACGATAGTAATAGGTCTGCCGGTTCGCTATATACACAGCCATTATGGGATTGCCTGCTATTCCGATTACAAGGGGATGGTGGAGCTTGGCTGTGCCCTGCTGAAGAACTTGAATGAAGAGATTATCAGGAGCTTCTAACGGAATAAAAGACGGGCTTATAAAAAGCATGGACTATCGCGGAGACCTTTATCGCGTCGACGTCCTTGATGGGATTCGCGCGCTCTCCGTGCTGATGGTGCTTTGGTTTCACTTCTGGCAGCAAACCTGGCTGATGCCCGCCTACCAGACCCCGTTTTTGGAATGGCTCGGAGTAAGATATGTCGATCTGAACGCCTTCCGCTACTGCGGCTACCTCTTTGTGGACATGATGGTGCTGATTTCGGCATTCTCGCTCTTTTTGCCTCATGCGCGCGCCATGATTATAAAAGGCGAGCCGGTACCCAAGGTTGGGGAGTTTTATGTCAAGCGCGCCGCGAGGATTCTGCCCTCGTATCTGTTCTGCATAATCGTCCTATTTATCATTGCGCTGGCGGGCAACCTCTATAACGGCAACGCGGGGTATATGCTGAAGGATATTGCAACGCATCTAACCTTCACACAGATGTTTTTCGCGGACACCTATATGTATACAAAGCTCGGCGTTGTGCTTTGGACGGTCGCTCTGCTCGTGCTGTTCTACGCCGTTTTTCCCCTGCTGGCATGGGGATTCAGACGGCTTCATGTGTTTATGTACGTTATTTTGGCGGCGGCAGGAGTCGGCTTTGCGCTTTTGTTTGCCAGGCAGTCGAACGTCGCGATGTATGTAAACCAGTTTCCAACCTTCCTGCCGGTATTTGCAAACGGCATGGCGGGGGCGTGCCTCTATGTTTGGTTCGCTGAAAAATGCAAATTCAAGCGCCTGATCTCGCCGCTGATGACGATAGCGGCGATGGCAATGGCGGTCGTAATCGTTATTATGGTCAAGGACTGCCACGCGCAGTCGGGCGTTTCGGCAAGCCAGGTATGGCAGCTCGAAAACAGATATTTCCTGTCGCTGGCATTTTTAGGCTTCATTCTGTTCTCGGCGTTTTCCGTCAAGCCGTATAGAAAGATATTCAGCAATCCGGTGGCAAAGAGCCTTGCGGCGATCTCGTTCAATCTTTATATCTGGCATCAATGGATAATGGTGGAGCTTCGGGCGGCGATGGGCTATGCCCACGGAGGCGACGTGTCCGCCGCCGGAGGCAACGCGCAAATTATGCTCACCGTGGAGGCGCTGGCGCTGTCGGCGCTTGCCGCGACGCTTCTGACCTATTGTGTAGAAAAGCCGGTTTCGAGGCTTATCATGAAACTGTATCGAAAGAGAGGAGAAAAGGATGCATTATCAATACAATAACCGAGGAACCTGTTCGAGGGTCGTTTCGTTCGATTTGAACGGGAATATCGTCAGCAACGTGAATTTCATAGGGGGCTGTAACGGGAATTTGAAGGCGATAGCCGCGCTGGTCGAGGGGATGGAGGCGGACAAAGTAATCAGCATTCTCAAAGGGAATCTCTGCGGCTCCAAGAATACCTCCTGCGCGGATCAGTTAGCCATAGCTCTGGAAAAGGCGAAGGCGGGGGAGAGATAGCGATGCTCCAGTTTGGTTTTGACATAGGAGGCACCAATATCGCGGGCGGAATCGTTGACGACGATGCGAATATCCTCGTGAAGGCGGAGCGCCGCTTTCCAAAGGGCGAGGGGGTCGTTGCCGTACTCAACGTTTTGCAGGATATGTTTTTGGGGCTTTGCAGGGAGCTTAGAATATCGAAATACCTGATTGCCGCCGTCGGAGCCGCGATACCCGGAAGCATCACCTTCGATGGCGCGAGCGTTATCGACGCGCATAACCTCGACTTTCACAACGTCCCGTTTAAGGCGATGCTCCGCCAGCGGATAGATACGCCCGTGTATCTTCAAAACGATGCGAACGCCGCTACGCTTGCGGAGCTGGTGTCCGGAAGCCTGAAGGGATGCAAGACCGCCGCGCTTTTAACCCTCGGTACGGGCGTTGGAGGCGGACTGATTATAAACGGCAGGCTGTTCAACGGCGGGCGCAACATGGGGGTTGAGCTGGGACATATGCTCTTAAAAAGCGGTGGCGAGCCCTGCACCTGCGGAAATCTCGGTTGCGTCGAGTCCTATTGCTCGGCTTCAAGCCTTTGCCGCGAGTATGGGACGGACAGCGCCAAGCGGGTTTTCGAGGCGGCGGAGGCGGGCGATAAGCGGGCGCAAACGGTGCTTGACCGCTATATCGACGATCTGGGCTCGGCAATCGCGTCCATCGTCAATCTTATAGACCCCGAGAGGATTGCCCTCGGCGGCGGTGTGAGCCATGCTGGGGACAGGCTTTTAGCTCCGCTCAGCGAGAACGTTAAAAAGAAGTGCTTTTTTCCGAGTTGTCCGCCGATAGTGCGCGCGCATCACGGCAACGACGCGGGAATTATTGGCGCCGCTATGGCGCATCAGTATCAGTAAATTAAAAAATAGGAGGACAGTAGCATGGAACTCAAACTAAGAAACGAGATGGATCCGAGATTCAAGTGGGATCTCAGCCACATCTTCCCGAACAAGGAAGCGTGGGAAAAGGCTTATAAGGAAGCCGAGGAGGAGATAGGGCGTATAGGCGCGCTCAAAGGCACGCTGGGAGAATCGGCTCAAAGCCTGCAAAAGGCGCTGGACGCTCGCGCAAATGCGTCGCAGAAAACCGAGCTGGTATATGTCTATACCTTCCTGCAAAAGTCGGGCGACAACGGCGATCCGGAGTATCAGGATATGGAGAGTCGGGGCATGAACCTCTATGTGCGGCTGGAAATGGCTTCGTCCTATATCGAACCGGAGATACTCTCCATTCCCAAGGATAAGCTGGATGAGTATATGAAGGAGGAGGGCTTAAAGACCTACCGGCATTACATTGAGGACGTCGACCGGTCGAGGGAGCATACTTTGGATGCGGAGCGCGAGCACATGCTGGCGATGCTGAGCGAGGCGGCAAATACGCCGAGCGACTGCTTTGAGATGCTTGAGAGCGTGGACATGAGCTTCCCGACTATCAAGGACGAGAGCGGCAAGGAGGTTCAGCTTACGCACGGAAACTTTGGAGTATTCCGCGAGAGCAAGGAGCGCAGAGTTCGCGAGGAGGCGTTTTTAACGTTCTTCAGCGAGTTCAAAAAGTATCTCAACACCTTTGCGGCGATGTATGGCGGCAAGGTCAAGTTCGACAACTACTTTACCCGCGTGCGCAAATTCGAGAGCGCCTGTGAACGCGCCCTGTTTGCCAATAACGTGCCGGTCAGCGTCTATGACAGCCTGATTGAGGCGATTCATAACGCCCTGCCGACGATGAAGCAGTATTTGGGGCTTCGCAAGGAGGTTCTGGGGCTGGACAAGATAGATATGTTCGACCTCTATACCCCGATGGTGGCGGATATCGAATATGAGATGCCGTTTGACAAGGCGAAGGAGATGGTCAAGGAGGCGCTGAAGCCGCTCGGTGAGGACTATCAGAAGCTGCTCGACAAGGCGTATGCCGAGAGCTGGATTGACGTTTACGAGAACAAGGGCAAGACGACCGGCGCCTACTCCTGCGGAGTTTTCGGCGTGCATCCCTATGTTCTGCTGAACTATACGGACACACTGGACGATGTGTTTACGCTGGCTCACGAGCTGGGACACGCCATGCACTCCTATCTGTCGGCGGAGGCGAACGACTATATCAACCATGATTACAGGATTCTCGTTGCGGAAGTTGCGTCGACGGTAAACGAGGTGTTGCTCACCAAGCATCTGTTAAAGACGGAGACCGACCCGAAGCGCAGAGCCTATATACTCAATCACTTCTTAGAGGGCTTCCGCACGACGGTGCTTCGCCAAACCCTGTTCGCGGAGTTCGAGCGCAGGGCGCACGAGATGAACTATGCGGGCGAGCCGCTGACGGCGCAGTCGCTGTCGAAGGTTTACAAGGAGCTGATTTCGCTGTATTACAACGGAGCGGAGATCAACGACATAATGGAGATGGAGTGGGCATATATTCCCCATTTCTATCGCGGCTTCTATGTGTATCAATATGCGACCGGCTTCTCCAGCGCGGTAACGATAGCCACCAATATCCTGAAAACGGGCGACGCTTCAAACTATCTCAAGTTCCTGTCGACCGGCGGAAGCGACTATCCGCTGAACGAGTTGAAGATAGCGGGAATCGACCTGACGAAGCCGGACACGGTGGCGGAGGCCATGCGCGTGTTCCAAGAGACGCTCGACGAGCTGGAAACGGTATTGAAGGGCGCGTAGCCTAAAACCTTAGTAAGCCAATAAACTTATAAGTTCCGCCGCGACAAATAATGGTTTTGCGGCGGAATCTTTTTAGCTTAGAAATGCCGTGGATTTGGCTGAGATTGCTTCAATACAGCTTCAGCGGATAAGTCCCTTTTTAAAAAGTTCTTTGAAAACGCAGTCAAAAACAAGCTCGGACATTCGGTCGGTGGGATGGTTGCCGTCCCCGCCGCGCATCAGCGCCTCAACGTCGATATCCCTGCCCATAAGTTCGGTGTGAATGTCAATCGTTTCCGCGTTCGCTTTTTTTGCAACCTCGCGGATGACCAAAACCACGTCCCGGTGCTTAAAAATCCGGTCGGGGCGGGCTTCATTTTCGGCGGAAGCCGGACTGGGAGTCAAAAGCAGGGGGCGGTTGCCGTCCGCTTTGACGAGTTCGCACATCTGCATCAGGTTGGAAAAAAGCTCGTCCATGCCGTTTATTCGCTTTCTGTCGTTTGCTCCGAGCATCAGCAGAACATTGCTGTCCGACGGGCGGTAAAGCTGTTTCCAGCAGAGAAGGGCTTCGGAGGAGGAGATTCCGTCGCAGGCCATATTGATTATTTCGAGGTTTGGACAGGCGCGGGTTAAAAGAGCCGCCCAGCCGCAACCGCCCTCTCTGCGGTGGAAGGTCAAACCGTTGCAGGAGGCGATTATTTCCGAGGTAATAATGCTCCCGCTCGTACCCATGCCGGAGGCGAGGCTGTCGCCGATTATCTTTATACGCTCCTTTTTCATGCTCCCATTTTCTCATATATTGCGAAAAAAAGCAAACCGGGTTATAATTCTTCCATGGGACGATTGCCGGATAATATTCAAAGCGTGTTGGATCTGCTCCGTTGCCCCCTGTGTCGGGGCGCTTTTATAGCGGAGGGAAGTTCGCTCCTGTGCGAACACGGGCATTGCTTCGACAGCAACAAAAGGGGTTATGTAAATTTAGTACCATCGCAAAGGCCGACAAAGTACGGCGAGGACATCTTCCTTGCACGCAGTCGGATATTCGAGGCGGGGGCATATGAGCCGGTTGCGGCGGCGTTAAACGAAACGGTCGGAGACGGTTGCGTCCTCGATGCGGGCTGTGGCGAGGGCTTCTTTCTTAGCGCCATTCAATCCGGCGCGCCCAAGCTCGGCGTGGATCTGTCCAAGGAGGCGATTGCGATTGCGGCAAAGAGGGATCGCGGCGTTGCATGGATGGCGGCGGATCTGGCGCGGCTTCCGGTAAGAGACGGGGCGGTCGACGTGCTTATCAACATCCTTTCGCCCGCGAATTATCCCGAGTTTGGCAGGGTTTTAAATCGCGAAGGCCTGCTCGTCAAGCTCGTGCCAAACGCCGATTACCTTCGGGAGTTGCGCTCCGTGTCCAATAAGGCCGCCTATTCCAACGAGGAAGTGGTGGCGCTGTTTAGAAACAACGTTTCGGAGTTTAGCTATTTGGATATCGACTATTCGGTGAAGGTGAGCCGCGAGATGAAAGAGGATTTTTTGAAGATGACGCCCTTGACCTCGTTTTCGGACTTGCGGCAGGAGAATGGTGAAATCGAAAGCGTTACAATTTCACTTCGGATGCTGAGCGGTCGAAAAAAGGTCAGCGGGTAGCCAGCGCGACGAGGGCGGAATGCTCCACATCCGTAAGCCCCGCCACATGGGAGCGGCTGTTGGTGAAGTACATACAGATATTCTCGCCGTTCCATTGAATTGAGGCGGCAATCTCACGTCCGTTCAGGTTTAGCGTCACCGCGCATTTATAATAGCTGTTGGTTGAGCCGAGCCAGCCGTTGAGGATAAGCCTGTCGGCATTGGAAACGGGTTGCATCTCGGCATGATAAGCGCCGTTGAGGAAGAAAAGGCCGGCGGTTTCTCCGCTTTCCGCATTGGTGACCTGATAGGCGAGGTTCGGTTCAAGTTCGGCTCTTACCTCATACCAGTCCATGCCGCTGCCCTTATAGGGCAGGCTGGAGCTTTGGGCGGTATAGCTTATCGGGATGACCGACGCAAAGGCGGCTCGCGGCGCGGAATTGGAATAGAGAAGGGACAGGCTTTCGCTTCCGACGGAACCGTCCGACATAATTCCTGCCCTCTGCTGAAAGGCTATAACCGCAGTTCTTGTAACGACCTGGAAACTGCCGGTCGGCTTGTAGGTATAGAAGCCGAGATCGAAAAGACGGAGCTGAAGCCGCACGACCTGATCGCCGCTGCTTCCCTGCGCCAGCAGAGCGTCCTGCTCGGAAGCGGAGGCGAAGGAGGCGGACAAAATCAGCGATAAGACAAGCAAGAGCAAAACCGTTCTTTTCATGCCCGTATTTTATCATAAAAACTTTCCTTTGCATAGGGGCGCAAAGGTGCTATTATTAAGGCGGAGGGATAATTATGCGTTGCAGCTGTCAAAATTGCGGAGAATACATGGTTCAGAGCGAGAAAGGGCTGGACAGCGGTTGCGTCTGTCCGGAGTGTTTAACCCGTTGCACCGCCTGCATGGGCGCTATGGGCGCTCCGAAAAGCGCGGAGGAGCTGAGGCTTATCGCCCGGCTGAGGCTGGGCGGGGACGAGGAAGAAGCCCAAAGATAACGGGTTTGAACGAAACTGCATACTATATCGGGAATAAAATTTTCGGAGGGTATGCGCTTGGAAGCTTTTTTAAATCTATCCCCTGTTTTGCAGGGGCTTTTTGCTACTCTTTTTACCTATGGCGTAACCGCAATCGGCGCTTCGCTGGTGTTCTTCATGAAATCCATGAATCAAAGGATTCTCGACACGATGATGGGCTTCGCAGGCGGGGTGATGATAGCGGCTTCATTCTGGTCGCTGTTAGCGCCCGCGATAGAGCTTTCCACGGAGCTGGGTGACAATGCGTGGCTGACCGCCGCGATAGGCTTTCTGCTCGGCGGAGCTTTCATCATCGGCACCGACCTGCTCCTGTCGAAGAACAGGGCGGTGGGCAAAACCGATTCCAAAATGGTTCGCTCCATAAAGCTGACGACGGCGGTGACGCTTCACAACATACCGGAGGGGCTTGCTGTCGGAGTAGCTTTTGGGAGCGTCGCGCTGGGGCTCAGCGGAACTTCATTAATCGGCGCGATAACGCTGGCTTTGGGAATAGGACTTCAAAACTTTCCGGAGGGGGTTTGCGTGGCGATGCCGCTCCGCAGGGACGGCGCGTCGAGGATGAAAAGCTTTCTAATCGGGCAGGCTTCGGGAATAGTGGAGCCGATAGCCGGAGTTCTCGGAGTTGTGTTCGCGCTCTCGGTGCGCTCGGCTTTGCCGCTGGCGCTGACTTTTTCGGCGGGCGCGATGATAGCCGTAGTCTGCTCGGAGCTAATCCCCGAATCCTTCAAGGACAACAAGTTGCTCGCGACCGTTGGGGTGATGCTGGGCTTTACGGTTATGATGGTGCTCGACGTGGCTCTGGGCTGAGATCAGCTCCGGCAGGATAAAAGCAAGATGTTTTGCAAAAGAAATTCCTCGCCCGCCTTTGTAAAAAGGCGCAAGCCCGCTGATTATCGTTGACTGAAACGGAGCTTTCGTGGTATGATATACTCGAAAGAGAATGCGAGGTGCAAGATGAAAAAAAGAGTTATTTTGATAGTATTGGACAGCGCGGGGATCGGCGAGATGCCCGACGCTGCCGATTTTGGGGATGCGGGCTCCAACACCTTCGGAAATATCTATAAGGTTCGCGGCAAGCTGAACATCCCCAACATGACGCGGCTGGGCATTGCCGACATAGACGGTAGCGTTCTTCCCAAAACCGCCGGCGAAATCGTTGGTTGCTATGGCAAGTGCGCGGAGCTGACCCGCGCGAAGGATACCACCTGCGGACATTGGGAGATGGCAGGCTATGCGATGGACGAGCCCTTTAAAACCTATCCCAACGGCTTCCCGCGCTCCTTTTTGGACGAATATGAGAAGCGGATAGGCAGGGGAGTAATTGGTAACTGCGTGGCGAGCGGAACCCAGATAATTCAGGAGCTTGGGGACGAGCATGTAAGGACGGGAAAACCCATCGTATACACCTCGGCGGACAGCGTCTTTCAGGTGGCGGCGCATGAGGAGGTAATCCCGCTTGCCGAGCTGTATGAGATGTGCAAAATCGCCCGCGAGATGCTCGTTGGCGAGAATCTTGTGGGCAGGGTTATCGCCCGTCCGTTTGTAGGCGGCGACGGAAACTATACCCGAACCGAAAACCGAAAGGATTACGCCCTCGCCCCGTTTAAGGAGACGGTGCTGGAGGCGCTCGACAAGCGCGGCCTGGAGGTCGTCGGAGTTGGCAAGATCGAGGATATCTTCTGCAACAAGGGCGTAACGACGGTGGATCATACGCGCAATAATCACACCGGAATGGCGTCGACGGTCAGACTTATAGGGAGCGGGCAGGGCAGTTTCGTATTCGTCAACCTCGTGGACTTCGATATGCTGTACGGCCATCGCAACAATGTGGAGGGCTATGCGGAGGCGCTCGAGGAGTTTGACGCGCGCCTGCCGGAGATGACGGAGGGGCTGAAGGAGGGCGATATTCTGATGATAACCGCCGACCACGGTTGCGATCCGACCACGCCCAGCACCGATCACTCGCGTGAATACATCCCGTTGCTCGTTTATGGAAAGCGCGTTAAAAAGGGCGTGAATCTCGGCACGAGGAAAACCTTTGCGGACATAGGCGCGACCGTTTATGAATACCTGACGGGCGAAACCTGGAGGGAAGGAACATCATTTTTGACTGATATTTTGGAGGGATAGGTATGCTGGAAATTATCAATGCGGCGGTAAGCAAGCTAAAGGCGGTTGGCGGGGAAAGCCCCCGTATCGGACTTATTTTGGGAAGCGGGCTCGGCGATTATGCGGAGACGCTCGACAACAAGCGCTTCGTCAACTATGCGGACATAGAGGGCTATCCGGTTTCGGAGGTGCACGGGCATAAGAACCGCTTTGTCGTGGGCGAAAAATACGGAAAAACGGTGATAGCCATGCAGGGGCGGTTCCATTACTATGAGGGCTATCCGCAGAATCTGCTCGCTCTGGGCGTTCGCACCATGAAGAAGCTCGGAGTTGAGAAACTGCTCGTGACCAATGCGGCGGGCGGCGTGAATCTCGACTACAAGCCCGGAACGCTGATGCTTATCTCCGACCACATCAATCTGTCGGGCGGCAATCCGCTGATCGGCAAAAACCTTGACGAATTCGGGCTTCGCTTTCCGGATCAGAGCAACGTTTACGATAAGGAGCTGAGAAGCAGGCTTAAGGCGCTGGCGGGCGAGAACGGAATCGAGCTTGCCGAGGGCGTGTATCTGATGATGTCCGGGCCCTGCTATGAAACGCCCGCGGAGATACGCATGGCAAGGATCATCGGGGCGGACGCGGTTGGAATGTCGACCATCCCCGAAACGATGACAGCGTCGCATTGCGGAATTAAAGTCGTGGGCATCAGCCTTATCACCAATATGGCGGCGGGGATTTTGGATCAGCCCCTCTCGCATGAGGAAGTAAACGAGACGGCGGCAATTTCGGCAAAGCGCTTTACCGCCCTCGTCAATTTGATTTTGGAAAAGCTGTTCTGATTTGCCGGCAGGCGAAAAAAGCTATCTTTATCCTTTAGAGCCGGGGCGGCGACGCCCAAATCGAAACCGTCCCGGCTCAAAGAACAATATTCAGCTTAAACGCCGTTTCACCTACTTGCAAAAAATGAAAAATACCCCTTGATTTTTTTGCGTTGTAGTGTATAATAGATATTGCGACGAGGGGTTATAGCTCAGCTGGTTAGAGCGCTACGTTGACATCGTAGAGGTCATTGGTTCGATCCCAATTAATCCCACCAAACGGAAATCCTGCGGTGTGCGTTACGTTTTTTGTGATAAACCCACATTGATACAGCGGGAGCTGACGTTGTTCGCCGGAAGTCAAGCCCGCTTCGACGGGAAGGTTGAAGGCAACACTCGGCACCCAAACCTGCCGAGAGGCGGGTGTTATCACTCAGGCGGACGGCATCTCGGGATTTTTCGGGAAAAAATGCGGAATTGTGTAATGGTAGCACCTACGACTCTGACTCGTATTGTCTAGGTTCAAATCCTAGTTCCGCAGCCACCGAAGAACCCTGATAGTTAGCCACTTTCAGGGCTCTTCTTTTTTCTAATGGTAGTAAGTGCTTACTACCATCTTACTACCATTTTAGCTTTATGCACCGTTTTTTCGCTGTATATACACGGTTTTATGCACCTTTTAGACGAAATGAGCCAGCAAGCGGGGGCCGAGGTCTGCCGCTCAATGGTAGTAAGCCCGGAACAGATTGTTGTGTCAGTCACATCTCCGTACTTTAACATTTTGTTCATAATTTCAAAACTTCCCCTTTTCATCGGATTCGCTTTCGTAGATGTTTTTATCAATATTATCGGCAAGTTGCTTTTTCATGCTGTCGTAGACATATTGGTATCTGTCCCTCTCAAACTTTTCAGAAGCATGCCCCACGGCGCCCATTATTGCCTTAGAATCCGAACCATACTTGTATTGCAACGAAACATATGTTGTTCGGAGGTCCTTGAGTGTGATGGTTATTCCCGCCTTTTTAATTGCGTGGTTAATACTGATTGACAATGAGTATGGCGTAAATGGCTTTCCGTCGCGGTGAACACATATATAGCTGTTCTCATGATATGCGGCACCCATAATCTCTCGATTAACTTTTTGACGGTTAATCTCAGAAGATAGAAGTCGTAGCGTTCCGTCAGGAATAGGCGCGATTCGCTCCTTGCCTGATTTTACTGTTTTTACTATAATGCCGGCTTCGCTTGTCTGGGATATCGCTCGGCGTATAATAGCTAATTTCTTTTCAAAGTCAATATCGTCCCATTGCAGACCGCACAGCTCGCCTCGTCGAGCACCAAGCGCAATTGCCAAATGGGCGGCAACCTCGTACTCCTCACCTTTAATAATGTCTAAAAACCGTTTCAAGCCCTCTTCATCTGTAGCCTGTGGCTTATAGTTATTTCGTGCAGGAGCCTTTATGGTGCTAACCGGGTTCCTTGGGATCAAGTTGCTGTTCACAGCATCTTTGAAAGCCATATTGAGAACCCTATGAACATAAAGAATGCTTGTTCCGCTGAGTCCCTTGTTATCTTTTTTTGAGCCTTCTTTTCGCAGTTTGTTGTATAGTGATTTTATCTGCTCCGCTTTAATGTCTTGCAGGAAGAGATTCCCAATGTAGGGGACTATGTGATTCTCTATGTTGTTCTTGTAGCCAGTATAGGTATAAGGAGCGATGGTGTCCTTGCGGATAGAGAGCCAACTGCGCATGTAATCAGCAAGCGTAATTTTCTCGCTCACTCTAACCCCGGTTCCGTACTCATAACATAGCTTGATATACTTCTTTTCAACCTCTTCGGGGGTCTTTCCGTAGATGCTCATTCGCTTCCCCCCAAAATAAGGGGAGCAGTAATAGGTGCCGTTGGCACGACGATGAATTTTTGGAATAGGCATAACAATAATCTCCTTGTCGAATTTTGTAACAGGGTGACAAGGCATGATTGGTCGGGCGAGCTTGCAGAGCGACAAAACCATTTGGTTTTTCTTCTTCCATTTGGTTTTTTTGTTTTCGGGTAATGTTTTTTGAAAGGAAAAAGTGAACATCATTTTTGCTTATTTTGCCCCATTTCCCTCTATTTCTGTCACCTCCTTAATATAAAAATCGTAGAAACCTCTCTTTTTTGGAAACCAAAAGGTTTTTGAAAAAAGCAAAAAAACCAAAGCAAAGCATATTGAGATTGAGATTGAGATTGAAATATAGTAATACTTATCAGTATTACATATTTACACCCTTGAAAAGAAATCACCCCTTTGATAGAATTATCTTTGCACCCGTCAGCTCAATAAGGAGGTGCAACATCAAACGCGTGGTACTAATCGACTTTCCTGAACGTTGCGACCTGTTGCTTATTGAATGGGAAAACTGCATTGCAGTTAACCGCAGCTGCTCCAGCTTGGAACAGGAAACTTTGGCTCTAATTCCTCCCGTGGGGGAATTATCAAGTGTATTGGCTATCTTAGGCGCCCGTAAGTAGCCGTTGTTCAAAAAGCTGCCCCATAGTGGGCAGTTTTTTATTGGGATAACATTTCCCCCATTTCCTCGATAGTCACATCGTCGTAATCAGCCCCGTTATAGCTGAATACTCCGGAGATGCCATTGGTAGTAAGCCAAGCCGTTTCTTCCAGACCGATAGAGTCATCACCTTGCATGAGAATCATTAGCAAAGAACAGGGACGCCCAAATTCTTCGCAGGCTGAAAAAGATGCTTCAAGGGCATCGTCGCAGATGGAAGTAAAGACAGCGGGATCCCCCGAATCAAACAGAATATTGACGATAAAGCTTTCTCCATCACTTGAATTTCTGACATCAACGGACATTACATCCCACCCATAGTAATCACGCATTTCATCGCAAATTCTATTTTCTATGCTACTCAAAGTGGATGCCACCTCTCCAGCATCATCCTCATACATCGCTCGAATATCGTCAATGGTGTAGTCGAAATAATACTCCCCATCAAGCACTTTATATGTCCCAGAGGCTTCATCGAAAGAAACGGTCCAGCTACATTCGCGAGAAGCCATATGGCAACGCAGATCAAGCTCGGTAAGCTTATGAGAAACGGCTATAGTTAGATAGCTCTCATATGCGGCTGTACAAAAGTCGGCAAATTCAAGAGCTTCACAATCGGCGCAACTTAGTGAAATGATAGGGTTCTCGCTTTCTGACAAGATGTAGACAGAAACATCGGCCCAGCCTTTTTCAGACAGCAACGAGATAAATTCATTTCGAGCCGTGTTCTCTCGGCTTGAAGTGTCGCAACCGGTGCAAAATGCAAACAGTACAATCAGGGAGAAAAGTAAAGCGGTTCTCATCATGCTACCTCCTTGCAAGCTTTAAGTGCTTTTTAATATGTCCTCAACGACCTCTTTAATGCGCTGTGTAAGAGCATCATTCGCCCTTAATCTTGCAAGTTCCATTTCCTCAGGGGATAGCTCAATCTCGTCACCGGAAGATGAGTATGCAACTCCTTTGCTTTCGCCCGACAGCTCGCTATCAATTCCCGTCAGCAAATACTCTAATGATACACCCAGAAAGTGAGCTATCTTTGGCATATATTTCGCAGGCGGATCTGTCGAGCGTCGCTTCCATGCTGCAAATTGGGCATTACTTGTTCCCAAATACTCTGACAGCTTAGAACCTGCCAATCTACGCTTATCGAGTTCAAAAGAAATCCTCTCAATAATAGTCATTTCCTCGACCGATAGCTCCTCGTTTTGCGCAGCGAGAAGATCCTCTTTTTCTATGCCCAGATAATCCGTGATGCGTTTTAGCGTCCTCGAAGATGGAATTATATCTTGACTGCGCCAATAAGACAGGCCATTTTTGCTTATGCCTGTTTGCCGAGAGAGTTCGGCAAATGTTATTCCTCTACTGTCGAGCAACTTTTGCAAATTGTCATGGAATCTTCCCATTTTCTCCTCCGTTTCGGAATCCACAAAATAATTAAAAAATTTTGAGGAAAACTATTGACATCCCTATTTAGTCGGTATATAATTACAAATGTAACAGGGGAACAGGCCTAAAACTCGTTCCAACGGTTACACCGAGCGGGACACGCTATAGTCCTTCCACAGCCTTTGCGCGTTCCGCTTCCCTTACCCCTTATACAACTACTTTTGTAATTGTATCATGGTTCTCGCAAAAAGTCCACAGAAAGGAGTGAAATCATGAAAAGAAAGCGAAAGGACTTGGAACCTTGGCAGGTAGCAGCGAAGATTGCGATGGTCCAGCAGGGCGACATGACCATTATAGAGCTTGCCTCGCAGATTGGGCAAACCCGCGAGCATGTCACATCCGTTCTCAACGGACGCAGGGAAAGCGAAGATACGAAGCATCGCATATGCCGCTACCTTGGCATTAGAGAGGAGGCGGCCCGATGAACGATATCGAGAAGTTGGCCGTACTTGCCGAGAGTGCAGATGAGCTTCTTGCGTTGCACAAGCGGGTTCAAGAGCTCGAAAAGCATGTGTCGACATCTCAAGCGCAGATGACGGTTTTGAATACTCGCCAGGTCGCCGAAATATTTGGAGTATGTCCGAAAACCATCTGCAAATGGGTTAGCGAAGGCCGCATCCCGGCCGTGCGTTCACGCGGGTCTTATCGCTATCCTGCCGCAAAGCTCTTTGACTATATCGGGGAACGCATTCCCGACAGAGCCCAGGAGAGTAAGCGTAGGATGTTGGCTGTTGCCGCCGGCAAGCAATAGCCGAGTCACCCTGTTACACGATTATTATAGATATTAGAGGACAGAACTAATGTTTATATTTATAGCACTCATGGTAGTAGCCTATATAGCATCTTACTCATTGGCTATAGTCCTCATATATCAATATCTTGCAGAGAGGAAAGAAAATAGGAGGAAATGAAATGAAACAGGAAATTACTTTTATCAGCACGGACAGGCTGATCCCACATCCGGACAACCCCCGCAAAGACTTAGGCGACTTGACCGAGCTTGCGGAAAGCATCAAGGTGAACGGCATCCTACAAAATCTCACCGTCGTACCGTCCCCGACAGAGGTCGGAGAATACAGGGTAATAATTGGGCATCGCAGGCTTGCCGCCGCCAAGCAGGCGGGACTGACCGTGTTGCCTTGTGTAGTGGCTTACATGACGCCGAAAGAGCAACTTGCTACGATGATGACGGAGAACCTTCAACGTAGCGACTTAACCATCATCGAGCAGGCGCACGGTTTTCAGATGATGCTTGACTTCGGGGATTCGGTAGAAATGATTTCAGAGAAAACAGGATTCTCTCAAACGACTGTCAGACGCAGAATAAAGCTCATAGAGCTTGACCAAGGCAAGCTGAAAAAAGCATCACAGAGGCAACTCAGCCTAACCGACCTTGATAGATTGAATAAGGTTGAGGATATCAAAGTGAGGAACAAGCTTCTTGATGCAATAGGGACATCGAATTTCGAGTATGAGATAAAGAAAGCTCTCGACAACCAAGAGAAAGCCCAAAGAAAGGCTTGCTGGGATAAAAGGCTTTCTGAATTCGCAATACGTCTTGAAAAAGCCGATTATACAAAGGAACGCGTTGCGTATATCACCATATTCAGAAAGTTTGAGGATGTGACGCTTCCCGCAGACACAGATGAAATTCGATACTACTACTATATTGACGAATGGGGTGGCGCATATCTGTACAAAGACAGGGTTATCGACGATGAAGAAACTGAGCGTCAGAACGCCGAGTTGGCAATGCGCGCAAAGGTAGAAGAACAGAAATCCAAGCTCCGTGAAATCGCACTGCGCATGTATGAGCTTCGATATGCGTTTATCAAAGAATACAAAATCACAAAGAAGTCAACAAAAGAGATAGGAGAAAGCTTCATATCCGCATCGCGCCAATCGTAAAGCGGGAAAAAATGTCTGTTCGATGTTATTCGCATTTTGGCCTCGCCCATTCTTGCGAAACTTTGCATGCGTTGTAGCGATTCATATGCTCGAACACCAACAAGTGTAACACCGTTACTACACGAGCGGTGCAGGAAAGCCTGATAATCGTCAGCCCGCTTGTTCAGCATGGGGTGATCGGTAATTGCGAATGATGGAATATTGCGGACCCAAACATCTTTTCTCGTTGAGTCCCAGCAAAAGAATGATTCATCTTCGGAAAGAGAGTTGAAGCAGTTGAAATGCTTGACTTCTAAGCAGTACCAAATGAATTTGGCGCCTACAAGCATAAATTTCTGACGCCATTTTTTCACCGTTCGCTCGATACAAGGGAAAATCGCCTCCTCGTCAATGAAAATCACCGTCAGCAGGGAGGGGTCAATCTCCCCGCTGTTGATAAGGTCGAGTGTGATTTCGGCAAGGCAAAGGCTGTCTTTTCCGCCCGAAAAGCTCAGGTAAACGGGCAAGCCATTGGAGAAAGCATTTTTGATGCGAATACGTGCGGCCGTCACTACATCAATGCCTGAAACGCGACGCTTTATAGCCATATCTTTTCACCGCATCTTGGGCAAACCACATATGACGATACTTCCGTGGACTCATGCTCATCTGAATGACTTTGGTTAAATGGTTGCGATGGCGCATTTGCAACTTTGGCCGTTTCGTCGCTTTTTGCGCTTCTCTCAAAGACGGAAATATCTTCATCGTTCAAAACGCCATAATCACAGATACGGCGAGTGACATCTTCTACATCCTCGGTCATGGTTGCCAATATATCAGGGTCGAATCCCGGGATATCCAAATCGCCAACGAGCTCATTTATAAACTCCTCGAGCACCGCAAGATTGTCGATGCCGAGCGAGAATATCTTGTTATCAGCAATCATCAGCTTTTTCTTTTGCGCTTCAGTCAGATTAGAGATGATATAGCAATCAGCCATTTCATAGTTTAATCTTTTAAGAGCAAGATACAATCCGTTCCCTGCTAAAATCTCGTTATCCTCGTCTATAACGATAGGTCTTATCTGCCCGAACATTTTTATGCTGCGCTCGAACTCATGAAGCTGCTTTTCGGCATGAATCCTCGTGTTTTTCTCACGAAGTTTAAGCGATGCAAGCGGAACTTGAACCACATCCATTTTCGTGTTCATTGGTTTGCCGCCTCCTTTCGAGATTCAATTTTTGAAACAACAAGGGAGGTGACAAGGCCTATCAATAAAACTGAAACGCAACCAACAATTTTCAACGCTGAAATGTTGCGCAATGTTCCGATCGCAAAGAGAGGAAAACCTATGCACAAAGCGGATAAAACCGCCGAAAATACGGCATTCGCGGTCAGGTTTTTGCCCTTTAAGGTTAAAACGGTGGGAATCAAAGTCGTTGCACGCAAGATGCCGTAAATTAAGAACAAGTGCGTTACAGTAAGACCGGGGATATTCGCAATTCCAATCCCAACAACAAGCAGGATAGCCATTGCAACCTTTGATTTTCCGAGCGAGGGCTTGTCTGTGATGTCGGTAGTGAGGGAGGCTACAGCGCAAAGGTTGCTATCAAGCGTTGACATGAGTCCTGCTATCAGCATACATACAAAGGGCAATGTTGCCCATGCGGGAAACAAGCGCTGAATCAGCTCGAGGTTGACTATGCCCGTATCCGTGGGGATGAAAGAGCCATTGCCGGAAGCAACGAATCCCAAGACGCCCATGGACAGAGGGATGATAGCAAAAATGGCAGAACCGAGGGTAAACGCTTTGCCAATTTTGCTTGACCTTGTAGCAAATGCCCGTTGCCAAAAGCACTGATCCCCGAAAGGACCTGATATTAACCCGATGGCCGTAGGAAGCCCAAACGACAGTAGTACACTTATGCCATGCTCCGAAAAGAGCCCTGATTTTGTGCTGTTGCTTATGCCGGCAACGAAATCTTGCAATCCGCTACCGGAAGATAAGGCCCACGGAACGAAGAGGGCGCACCCAACAAGCATTATCAGCATTTGCACAACATCCGTCATGACTGATGCGCGAATTCCAGAGAACTGGGAGTACAAGAAGGTGATTAAAGCGAGAGCTACCGTTACTGCAAAGAAAGGCAAATCGGTAACCATGGTTATTATCTTCGCTCCGGCAAGAAGCTGAACGCCCGTTGATAGGATTGATAGTCCTCCAAGCAGGGCGATATAAACACCTTTTACCTTCTTCGACTTGTATTTTTCACCCATATATCCCGATAGGGTGATGCCATGAGGCATATCTTTCCGGATGCGCTTTGCGAATGGGATAAAAATAAGCAAGCAAAGCACATTAGGCACCAAAAACCAGAACAGCCCAGGCAGTCCATTTTTGTACGCCTGTTCTGCCGATACTAATAGTGCGGGTGCCCAAATCCATGTGGCTGCAATAGACATTGCGGAGCTGAATGTGCCGAGTTTTCGATTCGCCACATGGAAAGATTCGATATTTTTACTTCTTCTCGTAAAAATCAATGTCGTGCAAATCATCAGAATTGCACATGCGGCAAGTAGTATTATGCCCTTCATTTTGAGTGTTTCCTCCTTCGCTTTGAGGCTCACTTCTTCCACTGCTGGGCGTGGCAGCGATTTCGTGAACGCATTTGGGGAAGAAACAAAGTACATGATTTTCCGCAATAACGGCCGTTTTCCACACGCAGGTTAAGCAATTATACTGTTCCATACTTTCTCCTTAGCTTGAATCGCCGAAAAAGGGATGCGAGGAGCGTCCTACATCTCTTTTGGGACGAATTATCCGATTTGCGGGTATAGGATTTTACGATATTATTTTATCAATTCGCAAGTGACCCGTCTATGACAATGTTGTGTCACAGGCTTTTAATCGTGTGTGGCGCGGATCTTTGAAATGACGCAATGCGATTTTCAAAAATACCAGCCGAAACATGGTAGTATAGAATTTGCATAAAAGCTGATTACTACCAACTTACTACTACACAGCCACTCCCTCAGAGTTATGTGGTGTTTTTCATCAAACTAAAATGATGGTAATTGCGGGAAAAAGTCACTCAGAGAGAGCGCTTTTCCGTTCTTCATTACGACTCTGACTCGTATTGTCTAGGTTCAAATCCTAGTTCCGCAGCCACATAGAAACCCTGACAGCAAGCCGCTTTCGGGGTTTTTCTTTTTTCACTTGGTAGTAAGTGCTTACTACCATCTTACTACCATTTTAGCTTTATACACCGTTTTTTCGCTGTATATACGGCGTTTATACACTTGCAGACAGCTTATGGGACGGAACGCCGCCGTCCTGTAAGCGTAGTATTTATTTCAAAAAAATCTCGACAATTTGCCGGCTTGCGGTGTGTAATAGGTGAAAGGGGGATTCGGAGAATGCGACAGGGTGAGGAGATTATCGCGGCATACGAGCGGCACGCGGACATGGTCTACAGGATTGCCTATGTGTATCTCAAGAACAAGGCCGATACGGAGGACGCGGTACAGAACACTTTTTTGAAGCTCATGGAGCGGCGCGGAGCGCAGTTCAACTCCACCGAGCATGAGAAAGCTTGGCTGATAGTTACCGTTTCCAACCATTGTCGCAACGAGCTTCGCCGCCGCCGTAAAAGCCTCGTGTCGCTGAAGGAGGAGCTGGTTGTTGCGCCAGAAGACAAGGGAGAGCATATCGCCGTCTTGGAGGCGATAATGTCGTTGCCGGACAGGTGTAAGACGGTTATCTACCTTCATTATTACGAAGGCTACAAGACCGAGGAGATAGCGCGGATGCTCCACCGTCCGGGTTCCACCGTGCGTAGCCAGCTAAGCGAAGGCAGACGCTGGCTTAGGAACAAACTTGGGGATGATTTTTTACAGAATTAAGGAGGAAAAGAATATGCAAAACGAAAGGATAAGACAGGCTTGGGATAAGGTAAGCCCCGATTCGGATGCAAAACGGCGAATGCGGGCGCGTTTGGCTGGCGCCGTTTCCGATAGTGGGCTTAGAGGCTCAGTCCGGCTGAGCCGCCACGGCATAGCGGCGCTTGCGGCGGCGCTCGTCCTGCTTGTGTCCACCGTGACCTTGGCGGCAACGGGCGTATTCGGAAGGATAAACTGGGACGGCTCGCCGGTTGAGTCGCAGGAATCAATTGCGCCTACGCCGGGCCCGGAGACGCTTTTGCCCGAGCAGTCGGTGGACGAAGCGATAGCGGAGTACCTATCGACCGCGCCCGGGGATGAAATCTGGAGCGCGATATATGAGGACGGGTCGAATGGAACAAGCTTGCGTGAGGCGGTCGACTCGCTAAGCGCGCTGAGGGAGCTGATTTTGGGGGCGGAGGCTTCGATAGCCTGTCCAAATTACATTCCCGACGGCTATGAGTTCGTGCGGGCAAGCGTCAGCTTCCATTATCCCGCCGGGGGAGAGCTTCGCCTGATAGGCACGGAGGAGAAATACGGCGTAACGATCGAAAAATATGCGGTCGACGGGGACTATAAAAGCTGTGTTTCGGGGTACTCGCTCGTCCTTAAAAACGAGGCGGGCGAGCTTTTGAGGGTTGATGCGGAAACCTGGCTGAATCCTGAGGACAATGGGTTTGAGGTGGAAGGGACGGACGTCTATTTCGCCGTTGAGGTCGCCAAAATGGAAGATGCCCTGATTATAAAGCGGGGCGGCACTACGGTGCTTTATTGCTACCATGCGACCGCCTATACGGAATATCCGGAATTGCTTCACGAGCTTTGGGGAGAGCGGCTGGGCGTGCACTCCGAACCGAATATGTATATCGATGCGTTCGACGGCGTAGTGTACCATATCTCCTCCCAAACGCTGGATGAAGGCGAGCTGTTGAAGATTGCGGAGGGGCTGGAATAGGGAAGCGGGGCGCTTCGAATCGGCAGGTTACAGCTGGACGGGTAATTAAAAAAACGGGGCTGACGCAAAGCTAATTTGCATCAGTCCCGGTTTTTATTTTTTGATATGTTGTGCTTCGGCTCTACTTTTCGCCGTCATCCTCGTCGAAGTCGAAGGCGGAGGAGGGGAGACCGGAGGCAGGCGTATTGGTTACCCGCGCCTTGTTCTTCTTCTCCTTGTCCGTCATAAGCCTTATCGCTACGAATATGGCGACCAGGATAACCAGCGAAAGCACCATAAACACGATATTCAGCGTACTGAAGGTCTCGTAGGAGATGCTCGACAGAAAATCGGACTTGTGCGCCATCGTGAGATAGGAGATGGTGGGATTATTGGTTTCGGTCGTCGTCGTTCCCATGCAGGAGAGCAGGGAGGTGGAGGCGGCCGCGGTTGTCGTGGACTCATCCTCGTCGGAGTTGGGGTTCGTCTTGGTAACGTTCAATACCGGCTTGGAGAGATCGGTCTCGTTGAACTCAAACGTGGCAATAAACTCCTCCTCGGTATACTTAATCACCTCGGTCTCCGCATTACCACCGACCTTCTCGGAGTAAACGCCGTCGTCCTCGGTTATTCTGTGACGCACGCCGTCGGCGTCATAGTAGGTTTCGGTGAAATAGTAGTTTCCATCGGAATCTTTGGCATAGGCCGGATAGGTGCTGGTTTTATACAGATAGATGTCGGTTACGTTGCCGCTATCGTCGACCTCGATAAAGTCCTGCTCCAGCATTTCTTCATAGGTGTAAAGGCGAACGGGGGTTGTTTCGCCGAGAACCGTTTGATAGTAGGTTTCGGTGTCCTCGTCCATCGTAATCTCATAATAGTGGCCGTTTGCGTCATAGTAGGACTCAGCGACAAAATAGTCGTCCGCCTCAAAGAGATAGGTTTGTCCGGCCATAACGGCGGCTTCCAAGAGCATAACGAGACCGAGCGCCAGATACATCAGGCGCATGACCTTGTGGAACTTCGCCTTAAGGGCTTCCTTGATGAAATCGGCGTTGTAAAGACGGCCCTTGCCGCTTATGGCGGCATAGAGGACGTATACGGCGATCGCGCCGAGGAACAGGATAAACAGCAGGTTCATGGGGATACTCCTTTAATTATATTTTCTTGAGTTTCGGGCCTTGCGCAGTATCCTCAACTGCGAAGCCCATGGACTTCAGCAGATCGCGAATCTCGTCAGCCCGTTTATAGTTCTTCTCCTTGCGCGCTTGCACGCGCTCGCTTAGCAACCGGAGCGCTTCTTCGGGAATCTCTTCCTGCTTTTCGCTGGTTAAAAGTCCGAGAACGCCCAAAAGCGTGTTTAGGAGCGCAATCGAAGCTTCGACAGCCTTTTTGGAGCGCGTCACGGTCACAAAGCTGTTGCAGGCGCGGGCATATTCAAACAATACGCCCAGCGCGTCCGCCGTATTCATATCGTCGTCCATCGCCGCGTCAAAGCGCGCATGATAGCCTTCGAGGGAGGCGATAAAGGCTTCGTCCTGTTCGGTGGAGGTTTCCACGGTAAGGGCGTCGCGTAGCCTCTCGCGGGCGGTTCTGAGCCGGTCAAGCGCAACTTGCGCCTGTTCGATCAGCTCAAAGGAGAAATTGATCGGGTTGCGATAATGAACCCCGAGCATAAACAGCCTTATCGCCTCAAGGTCGAACCTTTCGGCAAGCTCGCGGACGGTAAAAACGTTTCCGAGGCTTTTGGACATCTTCACGTTATCAATATTGATGTAGCCGTTGTGCATCCAATAGCGGGCAAAGGGCTTGCCGGTCGCGGCCTCGCTCTGGGCTATTTCATTCTCATGGTGCGGGAAAATCAAATCCTGCCCGCCGCAATGAATATCAAAGCTCTCGCCGAGGATGCTCATGCTCATGGCGGAGCATTCTATATGCCAGCCGGGCCGTCCCATTCCCCAGGGCGAATCCCAGGCGGGCTCGTCGGGCTTTGCCGCCTTCCAGAGGGCGAAGTCGAGGGGATCGCGCTTGTGTTCGGAGGGGTCGACCCTTGCGCCGCTCTCCAAATCGTCGATATTCCTTCCCGACAGCTTGCCATAGGGCGGGTAACTGCGAACGGAGAAGTAAACGTCGCCGTTTGAAGCGGCATAGGCGTGTCCTTTCTCAATCAACTTTTCCACAAGAGCGATGATATCCCCGATGTGTTCGGTTGCCCTCGGATTGACCGAAGCCCTTTCAACGCCGAGCGCATCCGCGTCCTGATAATACTCGCGGATGAACCGGTCGCCAAGCTCCTTAACGCTGACGCCCTCCTCGTTGGCCCTTCGAATCATCTTGTCGTCAATATCGGTAAAGTTCTGCACGAACCGAACCTTATAGCCTCGGTATTCGAGATACCGCCTGAGCGTGTCGAACACGATAAAGGGACGGGCGTTGCCGATATGGAAATAGCTGTAGACCGTAGGCCCGCAGGCATAGATGGAAACCTCGGCGGGGTTTTGGGGAATCAGCTCTTCCTTTTTTCGAGACATCGTGTTATAGATCTTCATTTTCAAACCTCGCCCTCCATTATAGCATACTTTTGCGCAAATCAAAGCAATTTTTTCAAAGTTCTTTCCAACTCGTGAATTCGAAGCTTCAGGGCGGCGATTTCAACGGCTATCGGATCGGGAAGATGCACCTGATCCAAATCCACGCCCGATTCGCCCAAGTGGGAGGAATCCCCGGCATCGGACTCTGAGCCGCCCGTTTCAAGGGCGTTGCGTAAACGAACGATTCTGCCCGGAACGCCAACGACGGTCGCGTGGGGCGGGACCTCGGACAGCACGACGGCGCCCGCCCCGATTTTACTAAAATCCCCGACATTAAACGGGCCGAGAACTGAAGCGCCGGCGCAGATGGTAACATGGTTGCCTATGGTTGGATGACGTTTCCCGCGCTCCTTACCGGTTCCGCCGAGAGTAACGCCCTGGTATATGGTCACATCGTCGCCGATAACCGCCGTTTCGCCTATAACCACGCCCGCCCCATGGTCGATAAAGAGGCGCCGCCCAATAAGAGCCGCAGGATGAATGTCAATTCCGGTCAGAAAGCGGGTCAGTTCGGCAACGAGCCTTGCAAAGAGTCTCAGCCGCCGCTTGTACAGCCAATGGGCGAAGCGGTGGGCGCGAACGGCTAAAAAGCCGGGATAGCATAGCACCGCCTCAAGTGCGCTCCTGGCGGCGGGGTCGCGGTCAAGAATGCACCTGATATCGTCTTTTAAGGTCTTTACAGGCGACCGCCCCATAATCTTTCGCCTCCTCCATCCTATATGGTATGAAGTCCGGCGCGCATTTGACAGCCCAACAAAGGGCGCAAAAGCCGTGCGTTCTGGCGCGGATTTTAGGAAAACCGGAACGCGAGAAAAAAGAATTTTGAATGGAAAAAAAGGGCTTGCTTTTTCCGTTTTGCGTGCTATAAT
>JAUNBM010000003.1 GCA_030527115.1 Clostridia bacterium | reverse complement strand
TTTCGCGACTTGTGGCGGAAATCGTAAACCCTTTGTTAATACGGCTCGTTTTTTGGTGCTTTGAGTAATTATAAAAAAAATGATGCGCCTTCGCCCTTTTAAAACCTCAAAGAAGCCGCCCGAAAGGGGGGCGGCTCCGTTCCTTTGAGTTTCAGCCGTTCTTATTTCAGCATTTCGGCAAAGAAGGCTCCCGTCGCGTCTATCGCATTGTAGAGCGCGGTCAAATCGCCCGTAAACACGTTAAAGGTATGATCCATACCCTCGATATAGTAGCTCTTGGATTCCTCGTTCGGGGAAGCGTCGGCTATCTGCTCAGCGTACACGGGATCGACGGTTACATCCGCCGTGCCCGCGATTGCCAGTATCGGCCCGCTGTAATCGGCAACCGCCGCCAGTATGTCGGTGTTCAGAACATCCTCGCACCATTGCAACGATACCCGAAGCGGCTCGCGCCAGTCGAACTCCATGATGAAAAAGCCGTTCTCCTGCGCCTCCGCATAGTCCTCCATCGTGAAAAAGCCGGGAATGAGCATCGTTACCGCTCCCGCCCAAGTCACCACGGAATCAATAACATCGGGATTGTTCTTTGCAAGCAACATCGCTATCGTGCCGCCCTGACTCCAGCCCATAGCTCCGATTCTTTCGGCGTCGACGAAGGTCAGCTCCTGCATATACTCCACGCACGCCATCGCATCGCTTTGCGCCGTTGTGAAGTTGTAGTCGATATAATCGCCCGTGGATTCGCCGTTTCCAACGAAATCGAAGCGAATCGTGGCAATCCCATATTCCTCCGCGAGTACCGGAGCCGCCATGAGGTAGCCGTTGCCCGCCTCGTCGCGGGTTGAAGCCGTACCGTGCATCATTACAACGGCGGGAACCTTTTCATCCGTGACTGGCACACAGACCGTAGCCGGTATGAGGCTCTCATAGTCGCCGTCGACATTCTCGATATAGACTACATATTCGAGGCTTTTAACGTCGCGAACCAGCTTTTCCTTGAAGAAGTCGGCCGCTCCATCGGCTACCATGCCGAGAATCTCCATATCCGCGCTGTAAAAGCCGTAGCCATGGCCGTCACGAGGCGTTTCGATGATATCCGATTCAAAAGCCGCGGCTACCGCCTGGGAGACCGAGGGGGAAACCGCCGCATCGTCAACCGCATATATGACGAGGGAGGGATTGTCAAAGTCCGCTGCCGCCGCGTCAATCAGCGTTGCCGCCGGATACCTTTCCAGGTCGGCAAACCATTCCTTTGAAAGGTGCTGAGTCTGCCCGTATATCGTCGTGAAGGTTACATAGCCCTCCTCCGCCGCGTTCGCTTGGGCTTTCAGTTCCTCCCAGGCCTCCGCTCCGCCAAAGAGGTTCTTGAGATCCTCCAAATCCGCCGCAGGAGCTAAGAACACAGCCGCCGCAAAATCGTAGGCGCGCTCGTCAATAAGCTCAAGGGCAAGCCTGCCGCCCATTGAATAGCCGAATATTCCCACATTGCTCGCATCGACGTCGTAATTCTCGAGCATGTACCACAGCCCGTCCATGATATCGTCCTTCATATTGGACTGGGTATTCAGCGCAAAGTCCTCCACGCTCGCTCCGCAACCCGAAAAATCCATGCGAATCGAAGCTATGCCCTGCCGCGCCAAAGCCTCCGCTATCGCGGGGAAGCCGATGTTTTCGTCCTTGCCGCCGCCATGCCCGTGGGCAAGAATCACCAGCGGATAGTCCGTTTGATATGTGGGCAGGGTTACCACAGCGGTGATATCAACGCCGCGCTCGCTCGACTCATAGGTAATCGTTTCGGTTGTGAACTTCTTGTCCGCCGGGAACTCGTCGATCAAGCGGACGAGATAGCGAAGTATCGCCGCGGCGTCTGAAGCTCCCAGTTCGCCGTTTCCATCGACGTCGCCATAGAGCTTTTGAAGTGCAGAGGCCTCCTCAAGCCTTACCGTTATCCTGAGTATCTTTGCCGCGTCCTGCGCCTCAATCTCGCCGTTTCCATCGACGTCGCCGTAGATGCCGCCGTTAACCATTACCCACTCGGAATCGACCCCCTTGTAGGGCTCGTCGTCAGCCGTTACCGTGCCCATATAGGAGAAGTATTCCCCGAGCAGTATCTTGACCTGGCTTCTGTCCGCTCCAAGATAGTAGGCGGCGCTCCAAACCGCGTCCGTATCGTCAATGCCCACGGTTTCAAACCAACCATAGGCTCCCGACAAACGGTAGTTGTTAAGAGTAACTCTTATCACGGTCTCGTCCGCCAGCGGCTCGCCGTTATAGGTGCAGTACATGAGCCTTTGCCCCTCGGGCTTGCTTATATCGAGAACATAGTCGATGCCGTAAACGCTGTCCATGCCAAAGATGTTCGCGCTACTCTTTTTGACTATATCGCCCGAGGCGTTTATCTCGAAATTGTTGGCGAGCGTATTCAGCCACGCCTTGATCTGCGTGCCCGTCATATCCACCATGTACAGCGTATTCTCATAGCGATAGAGGCTTATCATGTCGCGCATATTGACCTCTCTCGGATCGGTCGAGAAGTTTCTGAACACCGGTGAAGCAATGGACACCGTCGCGCCCTCCACTCCATCGGATTCATAGCTGAGCCAGGACGCCCAAATCTGCGCCTTATGCACGAGATCCAGCGTTTCGGTCTGATACAGAACATGGTCGTTGGCGTTCTGGGAATGAGTCCATTCGCCCGCAATCTCACCGAGCGGAGTCGTTACCCACTCCTCGACCGGAGTGTAGTATTCCTCCATAACAGCGGACAGCTCCTCGTCGTGCGCGATGTTGCCGGAGGTTGCGAGGTTCTGATTCTCCACGCTGAAGTAGGCGACCTCGCCCGCCTCGTCAAAGGTTATCTTGAACACGGTCTTGGTAAGCGCGTTGCCGCCGCCGTTGACCAGATATACATCCTCGCCGTCCAGGTTTTTGAAGGTTCCGCTAAAGGTGCTGTGATCGTGCCCGGCTATAACCAGGTCGACCCCTGTCGTTCCGGTAATGATTCGCGTCGCCTGGCTTTCCAGATTAAAGCCGCCGTCGGCATAGGTATCGCCGCGTCCGGAATGCGCCGCGACTATCACTATGTCGGGCTCCTCATGCGCCTCCACATAGGACACCCACTTGTTCGTCTCGTACACTATATCGCCGGTTGGGTTTTCCAGCGAACTGAACTGCATATTGGGATAATTGGAGGAAACGTCCCATTGGGCGTTCTTGGCGTTTCCAAGCCCGATTATCGCTATCTTAGCTTCATTTCCCGCCTCATCGGTGAAGGTTTTTATCGTATAGGGTTTGTAGTAGGGTTCGCCTGCCGCAACCGTCTCATTTGCGAAGTTTTCGCCCTCCGTTAAAAGCACAAGGTTGGCTGACAGCACGTCTATGCCGCCCTCCTCGGCAAATGCAACCTGGGTATCACGCTGTTCGGGCGTATAGTTGAACTCATGGTTCCCCATGTTCCAAACGTCGTAATCCATATCAAGCATCGCCTTGATCATCGGGTTTAGCTTGTCGGTCTCCTTTGTAATCCAATAGGTTGCAACGAGCGTTCCCTGTATCGTATCGCCGTTGTCGATAAGAATCGTATTGTCATACTCGGAGCGCACCTGCTTGACCAGCGTTGCGATTTTCGTCATCGTATTGTTGACCGAATTGCCAGTCGCCGCATCAAGCATAGTCGATCTGCCGTGCATATCGGTCGTGGACATGACCGCAACCTCCATCGTATCGAGGTTCGTCACCTCAAAGTTGCTTGTCTCATCAGGAGTTTCAACACCCTGCTCCGTTGTGGCTAAGGACATAGCCGGAAGCAGAGCGAGAACCATCATAAGCGCAAGGAACAATGCAAAAATTTTTTTCATACTATCCTCCTTTGTAAAAATACCGGATGTGTCGTCTGCCCGCTCTAAGTTCCTCCTTTCACATGGGCAGAAAGGGGATTCGTCTTGTTCTAAAGACTAAATTAATATTAACATGATGCGGATAAAAATACAACACCCTTTGACCATTTTTCACGGTCAAAGGGCGTTTTATTTACGAACTTTATGGAGGCTTAGAATCCGCTCAACAGTCCGGCGCACCCCCGGTTGACGTCCTCCCAGGTCGTATCAAAATCGCGGGTGTACCAGGGATCGGCGATATCCCGAATCTGCCCGTCAAACTCCATGAGCCGCGAGACCTTTCCCTTTGGATCGCCGCCGAACAGGCGGAGCATCTCAGCCATATTTTCCGAATCCATCCCAATGATGAAATCAAACCTGTCATAGTCCTGTCTGACGAGCCGTCTGGCGCGCTTTTTTGTACAATCAAGCCCGTGTTTCTCCAAGAGCCTTCGCACCGGCGGATAAACCGGATTGCCCGTCTCGTCGTCGCTTGTCGCCGCCGACTCGATATGAAAATCGTCCTGCCGTCCCGCGAGGCCGACCATAGCCTTAAAAACAAACTCCGCCATCGGGCTACGGCAAATGTTGCCGTGACAAACGAACAATATCCGTATTGCGTCCGCCCCTTGCAAAGCTTTGTCCTTCTCCTTCATAACAAATCTACGCCTCCTTCTTTCCAAGCAACCATGCCGCCGCAAAGCCTGCCAAAAGCGTTACCGCTCCCAGTATTATATGAAGCGTCCCGAGGTTGGAAGCCGTCAGCTCGCTCTTGACGAAGATAGCATAGGGCGAGGATACCATCAGCCCGATTATCGCATAATAGGTCGGCGCGGGATGCTTGTCCATGAGCCATTTGAGCAACCTCGAAACGAGTACCAGCCCAATAAGAACTCCCACGCCAAAGAATACCAAAACCGCGCCGCTTTGCAAAAGTCCGTTCCAGTCGAACGAGAACAGGCTCGTTGTGAAGCCCGTGATATGCGAAAGCAGGGAGGTATAATAGCCCATAACCAGCATGACCATCGAGCCTGAGATGCCCGGTATTATCATCGTGCCCGACGCAATAAAGCCGAGCAAGACCGCAATCAAGCAGGACCACAGCGAGAGTTGCAACTTATCGTCGGCGCGGTATATCGTTTCGCCCGCGACCTCCTCAAGCGAAAAGACGTATTCATCGTCCAGCTCAAGCATCAGCCGTTCCTCCTCCAGCTTGAGCTTATATACCGTCTCCGTCTCATTGTTGAGGGCTATCTTTCCGTCCTCGTCCGGCAACTGTTCGGGATTAACGGCGATGTAATCGCCCGCCTTTAAGTCGGAAACGTTTTCCACGAGCGAATAGGGGGTTGTAGAGCTTGAGGAGAGGTTTGGAAGCGCAATCATGATTGCCACCATCAGGAGCAAAAGCAGAAGGTTCAGCGGCTTGAATTTCTCTCTCTTTACCTTGCCGATAAGCATCGGCAGACTGCCCAATATAAGGCCGACAAAGGCCATTATCGTTTCAAAGGGAAACCGCTCGAGGCAGAACGAGATGACGAAGGCCAGTCCCAACACCCCAACAACCAGTCCGAGGATATAGGGCCAAAGCGCCTTTAATGCGCCCCTGCGCAACGACTTGTCCCGCGACGTGAGGCAGAGCGCCTGCTCATAGATGCCCATGGACATTACCATAGAGCCTCCGCTGACGCCGGGAATCAAAACTGCGAGCCCGATCAGAGCGCCCTTTAGAATCTTGATCGCATATGAAATAACGACCGACAGGGTTTTATTCTTCATAGCTTCTCCTTGACGTTGATTCCTCATTTTAGACTATTTTAATCATTAAGTCAATCCGCCCTAAAACTTAAAGAACTGCCTTATTTTTTCCACAATTCATCCCTTTGCCGTTCAAATTCTCTGTCTATACTACTGCTTGTAAAGGAGATGAGATTATGTATTACTACGAAAACGGAAAACAAAAAACCTCAGTCGCATTACCGGTATTTATTTGCTGTGTTTTGCTCGTAGCCCTCATAGGCGTAGCTGTGGGGCTTATTCTGACCACTGGTGAAGATTCGCCCTCCGTTGTCGAAGGAATCGCAACCGCAACGCCCGCAACGGAGGCATCCGACTCTGCTACCGAAGCGCCGCAAACCGAGACGCCGGTTTCCACCCTGACCGTCAGCGACGGAAGCACAAACTATACCTCGATGGTGACCGAAGGCTACACCCGCGCCCAGATCGTTGAGATGTGCGCCCCCTCGGTTGTCGGTATCGACGTGACTATGACGAGCGGAAGCTACTTCTACTACGGCAGTTATGAAACCACAGGTTCCGGAAGCGGGGTTATTTTGACCACAGACGGCTATATAGCCACCTGCGCCCATGTCGTTGACGGCGCGACCACCGTAACCGTTACTCTCAACGACGATTCCGTTTACCCCGCCACGATTATTGGAACCGATGCGAGAAACGATCTCGCAATCATCAAGATTGAAGCCGAAAACCTCCAGCCCGCAACCATTGGCGATTCCGATATGCTGACCGTTGGCGAGGATGTTATTGCCATCGGCAATCCACTCGGCGAGCTTCGCGGCACCGCAACCAGCGGAATAATCTCGGCTGTCAACCGGAACATTACCGTGGAGGACGTTGAGATGGAGCTGGTACAAACCGACGCCGCCATCAGCCCCGGCAATTCCGGCGGCGGGCTCTTTGACAGCAACGGCCATCTTATCGGCATAGTTAACGCTAAGGTGAGCGACGAGGACGCGGAGGGCTTGGGCTTCGCCATCCCCGTGAACAACGTCATCTCGGAAATAAACGATTTGATCTCCCAGGGTTATGTCAGCGGCAGGGCTTATCTCGGAGTATATACCCAAAACGTTACGGTACAGAATCGCAACTACGGAATGTTCTATGGCGGTAGCGCCACCAACTGCGTGCAGGTCTCCGATATCGTTGAGGGCGGCGCCGCCGAAGCCGCCGGAATCGAAGTGGGCGATTTGATCCTTGCCGTCGATTCCACTCAAATAAGCTCTAATTCTGACCTTTCCGCCGCCATCAACGCATATAATGCGGGCGATCAGGCAACCCTAACAATACAGCGGGACGGCTCACAGTTTACCGTCACCGTGACCTTCGGCGAGTATATCCCGCAATAACCATGAACTGAGTTCGTGTTTATTGATACCCCCCTCATCGTTCCGTTTATCGGAACCCCGCCGCGGATTCCCCCTTCCGTCCGCTGCGGGAAAGCGCCGCCCCTCCCCTCGGGCGGCGCTTTTTTAAGTTGCATCCACCCGCCTCCTCAACATTTTATTATATATTTTGCATTGACATAGGGGCATTTTTCCTGTATTATGGATGTAGAATTTAAGGGAGGTATTAAAATGGAACAGCAACAACAGTTTTGTACGAATTGCGGCACCCGGTGCTCTACCGCTGATGCTTTTTGCCCCAATTGCGGAGCGAAAATGCAGGCAACTGCTCAACAGGCGCCCCGTCGTAGCGCCGCTCCTCAGCCGTCGGTTCAGCTCGGTGGCATCGCCGGTATGTTCAAGCTCAACCAATGGATTATGCTCGGCATCTCGGGTTTGATGTTCATCCTGCTCCTCTGCACCCGTTACATATCCGGGATAGGCTTCTTCAACGGCCTGTCCAGCCTCAGATGGCTTGGCGGAGGCACCGTCTTCCTGCTTGTGATGGTCTGGATCTTTACTCTCATCGCTATTGCGGGCTTTGTGCTTACCATCCTCAAGCTGATCCTGCGTAACAAGTTGCCCATAGGCAAGTTTGAAGCTCCATTCTTCTTTATGATCGCCTGCGCGTCGGTCGTGGTTATGTTCATCTTCGTTGTGATTTCGCTGATTTCTCTGAACGCCGGCGTATCCGCTCTTGTGGATGAATTCAGCGACTGGGGGCTGGGCTCCATAGCCGCAAGCGCATATACGGTTCGTATCAGCTTTGCGATGATTCTTGAGCTGATTCTGGCTCTTGCCGGCATCGCCCTTCGCATTCCCGCCGTCCAGGCTCTTTTGAAAAAGGTCGGCCGCTAATCCCATTACTTTCAAATACGAGGGACGTCATTTAACCGACGTCCCTCTTTTTTTCCTTTCCAAATAAGAGGGGGGCGGATGCACCATCGGATGCGCCCGCCCTCCCGTTTGCCTATATCGAGTTATCCGGGTTTAGTACATCCCGCCCATGCCGCCTGCGCCGCCCATATCGGGCATTGCGGGTTCGGGCTTGGGCAGATCCGCAACCAGCGACTCCGTAGTAAGAACCATAGCCGCAACCGAAGCCGCATTCTGCAAAGCGCTCCTGGCGACCTTCGTCGGGTCGATGATGCCCTTGTCCGCCATCATGCCATACTCGTCGTTTGCCGCATCGTAGCCGTAGCCGGTCTTGTTTGCGCGCTTGATATTCTCAACGACTACCGAACCTTCAACTCCGGCATTCTTCGCAATCTGGCGCACCGGCTCCTCCAAGGTACGGGCAACGATCTGAACTCCCGTCTTTTTGTCGCCCACAGCGTCGGCTTCGAGCGCCTTAACCTTGTCGATAACATCCAACAGCGCAACTCCGCCGCCGGGCACTATGCCTTCCTCGACCGCCGCTCTCGTTGCCGCCAGAGCATCCTCGATGCGGAGCTTGAACTCCTTCATCTCCACCTCGGTCGCAGCGCCGACGGAAATAACCGCCACGCCGCCCGCGAGCTTAGCCAGCCGCTCCTGCAACTTCTCCTTGTCGTAATCGGAGGTGGTTTCCTCAATCTGCGCCCTTATCGACTTGACGCGGGCGGCAATCTCATGAGCCTCACCGCCGCCCTCTACGATCACGGTGTTCTCCTTGTCAACCTTAACCTGCTTTGCCGTTCCGAGCTGGGCAATCGTGGTCTCCTTGAGATCCATGCCAAGCTCGTCGGAAATGACTTCACCGCCGGTCAGAATGGCTATATCCTGCAACATCGCCTTGCGCCTGTCGCCAAAGCCGGGCGCCTTGACCGCAACGCAGGTGAACGTTCCGCGAAGCTTGTTGATAACCAGGGTCGCAAGCGCCTCGCCCTCGACGTCCTCGGCAATTATCAGGAGCTTTCTTCCCTGCTGGGCAATCTGCTCCAACACGGGCAGTATCTCCTGGATGTTGGATATCTTCTTCTCGGTGATTAGAATCAGCGGATTGTCCAAAACCGCTTCCATCTTGTCGGTATCCGTTGCCATATAGGCGGAGCAATAGCCGCGGTCGAACTGCATTCCCTCAACCAAATTCAGCTCGGTCTTCATCGTCTTGCTCTCCTCAACGGTGATAACGCCGTCGTTGCCGACCTTCTCCATCGCGTCGGAAATGAGCTGGCCAACCTTCTCGTCGCCCGCAGAGATCGAAGCTATCTGCGCAATCGCCTGCTTGCTTCCCACGGGCTTGCTCAGCGCCTTCAGCCCTTCGACCGCCGCATCGACAGCCGCCTCAATGCCCCTGCGCAGAACCATCGGGTTCGCGCCGGCGGCGACATTCTTCATTCCCTCGCGAACCATCGCCTGCGCGAGCAAGGTTGCCGTGGTCGTGCCGTCGCCCGCAACATCGTTGGTCTTAGTCGCTACTTCCTTGACGAGCTGTGCGCCCATATTTTCAAACGCATCCTCAAGCTCAATCTCCTTAGCTATCGTTACGCCGTCGTTGGTGATGAGCGGCGAGCCAAACTTTTTGTCAAGCACTACGTTCCTGCCCTTGGGGCCCAGGGTGATCTTCACGGTGTCTGCAAGCGCGTTTATTCCGCGCTCTAAGCTTCTTCTTGCCTCTTCGCCATACTGTAACTGCTTTGCCATAATTTCAATCCTCCGTTGCTTATTCTACGATTGCCAGAATATCGCTCTGGCGCACAATGATGTATTCTTCGCCATCCAGCTTGACCTCGGTGCCGGCATATTTGCTGTACACAACCTTGTCATGCTCCTTGACTACCATGTTGATCTCCTTGCCGTCAACAACTCCTCCGGGGCCGACCGCAACGACTTCGGCCATCTGCGGCTTCTCCTTTGCGCTGCTGGTGAGAAGGATTCCGCCCTTGGTAACCTCCTCCGTCTCGACGTTCTTAATCACTACGCGGTCCAATAAGGGTTTAAGTTTCATATTTTGCCTCCTAGTTTTTGTTTAATCCTGATTTTAGCACTCAAAGACGTTGAGTGCTAACTTTCATCACGATTATAATACCCTTTTTTTGGTTTTTCAACCCCTAAAATGCAACGAAGTTGTGAACTCATAGCGGAAAGTCCGAAACCTGCATAATTCGCAAAAATCGCCCAATAAACTCCCCTGCCGAACGCAAGCGCGGCATCAGGTTTGTTGCAACTAACGCAATACTGTGCTATACTGTAAAAAAGCTCAGAAAGGGATTTAAGATGCAAGAATTCAAATACGATACCCAGCTGTTAATCGAGGGCGGCGCTCTCGACGAGGACGCAATCTACGATTATATCGAAAAAAACATTAAGGGCGACTGTTTGCTCGCCGTTGGGGACGAAACCCTGATAAAGATTCATTATCACACCAACGAACCGTGGGACGTTTTGAAATACTGCTCCACGCTCGGCGAGATCTTCGATATCGTGGTGGAGGATATGGACAGACAGTCGCGGGGCTTGAAGGGCTAAAAGCAACTTTCAGCCGGACGATAAATAGACCGCCGAAATCATACGGCGGTCGAACTTATGATATTTTTTTAGCTTTGGGGCGCGTCTCCCCTTTGGGTTGCATTTTTGCAGGGCTTCATATGCCAAAGTCAGCGCCGCGCACGGATTGACTTAGGGCGCGGGAGTTTCGTCCACCACATAGTAACGGGTTCCGTCGGAGCGCTCATAGACGATGCCGATGGGCTCCCCCTCCTCGCTCGGCTCAAGATAGCCGTCGGTGGGATTGACGATGGGGGTTTGCGTCTGGGAGGGGCTCGTTAAATCGACCTCCCAGTTTATGATAAGCGCAAGCATGATTCCAACCGCCAGCACGAGCATAGCGTCCGCCATGTTCGCAACTCCCTCCATCGGGTTTGGCTCCTCGTCCGAACGCGGGCGGGAAAATATCTTCTTATTACCAAGATTCAGCTTCATCCTACTTCTCCAACTCAAGCACGACTTCCATTACCGTTTCGAGCAGGGACATATAGTTCCTGTACCAGCTCTTGCGAATCGACGAAATCATGAGCGCCAGTCCCGAACAGATTAGTCCTATGATGGTTGTGTCAAAGGCTATGAGCATCGACGATGAAAGCAAGGCGGTATCGCCCTGTCCCAGAGCGATTATTCCGGGGCCGAGCGGAATCAAGGTTCCCAAAAGTCCGAATACCGGGCCAAGCTTCACAATCAGGTCGCTGAAGCGCACTATCTTGTCATACCGCACCTGTTCCTCGGTAATCAGCCGTATCGCAAGCGCCTCCCGCATATCGGGGGTAAAATTCGGGTGCATTGTCAGCTCGAACAGCGCCGCTTTTTGCCTCTTTAGAAGCCCGCTCTCCTCAATGCAAACCTCTATCGGGTCGTAACCCTCCTTGAGCCTGTCCAAAAGCTGGGGAAGCTTGACGTTGAGATGCCGGCGCTCGGTGAAATATTCCGCGATCAGCCAGCCTATGAATACGACGACGCAGGCAAACATCAGAATCAAGATGATGATTACCGGATAGCGCATTGCCTCGGCAATCGTGCGCATAACGTCTGTCAAAAAATTACCGGACTCCACAGCGCCCTCCGCGCCTGTTGCAATGGGAACACTCGATAATAGCATATACTAACTCCTTATATTATAGCTGTATGTTAAACTTGACTACCGCAAGACAGCTTCCCGCGATCAGCAAGATTCCGTTTGATACTCCGACGATGGCATAGGTTGAGCGTTGCTTCGCCTCCTCTGCCTCCTCGATTTCCAGTTCCTCCGCCGTCTTTTCCGGCTCAGGCGTAGGCTCGGCGGTGGGTCGCAGTGTCGGTATTGCAGTTGCCTCCCCCTCCGGCGGGGTCGGCGTTGGCTCGTCGTTCCCGAAGTAAACGACGGGCTTCAGGCTCACCTCGATCGGATTGATCACCGCCTCATCGTCCAAAACGGCGTCCGGTATCGGCGTCGGGGTTGGCGTGGGCGTGGGGGTGGGCGTTGGGGTCGCCGTAGGCGTTGGGCTTGCCGTCACCTGCGTCCACTGGGCATAGAGCGTTAGATTACTGTCGGTGCGGTATACCGTTCCCGCCTTATACGAGGTGCCCGTTCCGGTCTTGGAGGTATTCCACCCGGCAAAGGTGTAGCCGCTCCGAACCGGCACCTGCGAGGATATCGTGAGCGATGCGCCCTTGCTCTTGGTTTGCTTGCCCGGAACATTGGTAACTCCGTCCGCATTGCCGTTATAGGTTATCGTATACTTCGTCGTGGTCGTCGTTGTCGTCCACTGAGCCGTAAACGTCATGTTGGAATTTATCGTGATATACACGGAGTTTGAATAGGTTTTACCGTCGCTGCCCTTCCAGTTCGTAGGATAGCTTCCGCTCTTTTTGCAGTTATAGTTGCTGAGGCGGATTTGGGTTCCGGCGTTTACGGTCAGCGTATGCGTGGAATCGCCCGTAGTCGTTGAGGTGATTAAAAACATACCGCCGTTCGCCTTGAGCGTTACGGTATACTGAACCGCCTCCTTCTCAATCCAAAGCGCACTCACCGTTACGTCCTCGGTAAAACCGCTCTCCTTATTGCCCGCGTATTTCGTATAGGTAACCTTGTTGATAGTATACTGCCAGCCGCGGAACTCATAGCCGGACAGCACGGGATCGGTCGCAGGGAAGGTAAATTCGCTCCCCGGCGCTATGCTCACGTTGGTGGGCCAGTTGGTTGGCTGAGCCGTAACCCCTGAAGGCAGGCTCGGATCAAAGGTTATGGTTATCTTCGCCGTCTCCCATTGGGCAAAGAGGCTTAAATCCGCATTGTCCGAATAGACGGCGGAGGGCTGATAGCTCGTTCCGCTTCCGTCAGCCGCCGTGTTCCAGCCCGCGAAAACATAGCCGTCCGCCCGCGTTGGAATCTTGTCTGAAATCTGTATGTTCGTGCCGTGAATCTTCGTCTGCATGGCGGGCATATCCGCCACGTCAATCCCGCTCACGTTGGAATTATAGCTTATGGCGTAGGTTCCGAAAACCGTCACGTTGAAGCTCGAAGCCGTTCCTCCGGCAGTCGCCGTAATCGTCGCAGTACCCGCCTTGTGCGCCGTAAGCTCGCCGGAAGCGACGCTCACCACGCTTTCGTCCGAGCTTTGCCAGCTCAGCACATGGTTGATATAAGCGTCCGTCAGCCCCTGATGCACTCCGCTCGAAACTCCAACGTCAACCTGCTTGCGCTCGTTCACTATCATGTTGAAATCGTCGCTCGGAAGCGTAAGCACCGGAGTGTCCTTCAAGGTGATTCTAAGGGTGCGGATATCGCGATGGCTCGAATATACCCCCGTTTGCGTGGCGCTTTCCTGCCCTGTGAGCAGGTGGAAGGTATCGTTTTGCGCGTTCGCCGTCGTGGCCGACGGAGTTTCCGCCTCCAGCGCATAGGTCTCGCTACTCTCGTATATCGCAAACAGCGCAGGTACCGACAAAACCTGCATATCCGCCGCGTAGAGCTGTCCGTCGTCCCCGACCATCAGGTTCTTGTGCAGGTCAACATAGCTGTTCTTGGAGCTGAACAGCGAGCCTGCCAGCTTATCCTGTCCAAAGCTTATGCTACCGATAAGGCTGTCTTCAATCGTCGTATTCGTGCTGTCAAGGAGCTGGCGCAGAGTATAGCCCTTTGCCGTGACATAGGTAACCGTGGGGGCAACGCCCTGTTCCGCGTTTCCTCCGTTCAAATATGAATAGGTGTGTTCAATGGCGGGAGTTCGCGCCTCAAGCTCGGCAAGCGTAAGCTCGCCCAGCGACACATATATCTCCGTGCCGTCGCTCAAAGTATAGCCCAGTTCAAACGCGATCTTCTTAGTCGTATCAATTTCAAATTCGCCCGGTTGCGGGCTCTCGGACGGTTCGGTACTTGGTTCTGCCGTAGGCTCGGCGCTTGGTTCGGTGGACGAAGCATCGCTCGGTTGCTCCATCGTTATCTCGGAATCCATGCCCGCGACTTCAGGGAGCTGAGCGGTCTCAGCCAACGCATCCGAAGTTGCAAGTCCAAACGGCAACAATAAAGCTATCGTGAAAAGCACGACTACCACAAAGCTCAATATTCTTCTTGCCGAGTCTCCAATCAAAATAACGCCCTCCCGACCATATCTATGAGTATTATAGCACAGAATTGAATTTGTGCCTATCCTTTTTTCATTTTTACGCTTTTGTTGCAGTTTTGACGCATTAGGGGTGCGGCTCTCCGCTTCGATATTCCGCCATTATGCCTCAAAAAGCGCCTGATTGATTATCGTTTGCGAAGCTTAGGGATATTCCGCAAGCTCCGCATCAATTTCCCATAATAATCTCCTTTTTAAAACCTTAACACATAAATGCAAACCGCAAAGAGCGATAATGGAAAATATCTGTGAATATGTATTTTGAAAGAAAGTGGGCGGCAAGGGGACTTCCGCCGCGTAAATAAACGATAGAAAAATGCAAACCCCGTATTCCGAAGAACGCGGGGTTTGCCGAAGGTCTAAGGAGGATATCTCCTCCCTGTTGATTTAGTAATGCAGATTAGTTGAATCTGCGGCGAACCACGACAGCCATGCCAAGCATTGCCAGAACAGCTATGCCCGCAAAGATGATGTAGGTTGCGGACTCGCCGGTCTTCTTGAGCGCGTTCAGCGCGTCAGTCGCGGCGTTGATGGCGTTCTGGGTGGCTTCCGGATTGTCGATCAGAGCGGTAGCCGCCGCAATCGCATCCGTCCATGCCTTCTGGAGCTCCTCGGAGCAGTTTGCAAAGTCTTCGCTCGCAACGAACTCATTCGCGGCGGCGAGAGCCGCATTCAGCGCGGTATAGTCGAGAACGACGGTCTTGGGCTGAATGAAGGCCGCAAGCAATGCCTGATATGCCGCATCGACCTCTTCCTGAGTTGCTTCCGCATTGTCGATGACTGCCTGGGAAGCCGCCAGAGCGGCGGTGTTCGTGGCAATCTCCGCCTCGGTCAGCCAGAGCGTGCCTGCGGTCAGATCCATGCCGTTCGCGCTCGCTACAACGGTGGTCATAACTGCGTCATACTGCGCATCAAGCGCGATCAGAGCGCTCTTGTCAACGACCGGAGCGGGGGCGTTGCCGACAATGATATAGCCGTCATATGCGCCGACTTGATCCTCGGGGATATCGACTATCGTCTGGGTTTCGCTGTTGACAACGGAGAACTTGAACTTGGTGAACTCAACGTCGAGCTGTTCGCCATCGGCAACTCCGTCCTTGATCTGGAAGGTCAGGGTCATGACGACGTTGCTGAGATCCTCTGCGAACCAGCCGCCAACGCTCGTGGCAACCGCATAGTAGATCTCGCTCGTGTTGGGCATAACCGCATCCACGTTAAGCTCGGGGTTCACAGCGACTTCAGCGCCGAAAGCATTCCTGCTCGTCAAGGGGTTAGCAACGGCGGATACGAGCTCCAGCTTGGTTGCATCCCATGCCAGGTCAAACTCAAGCGCGCTGATAAGCTCATTCTCGCCCAGCTCGCCAAGCGTCAGGTTGAAGACCAGGTTGCCGTTTGCATCGGTCGTGAATTCGGACTCATAGCCTCTGTCGCCGGCAATATAGTAGTCATACTCGGGTTCGCCCTCAACTATCGGCAGGATGGTGATTCTGCCCTGGCCATAGGGGTTTGCATAGACTTCGGGGATTTCGCCGCCCAGCGTGCCCTGGATGTAGTTGATGAGAACCTGATTGTCGATCAGGACTTCGTCACGGAGCAGGGTAACGTTGGCTGTTCCAAACATGGCATAGCCGTCGCCCTGGCTCTTGAGCATATAGTTGTGGGAAGCCAGCGTATATTTCGCTTCGAGATCCAGAGGCTCTCCTCCGACCATTACGTTCTTAACCCTGTACTCGCCGGTATGACCGGCCCACATTCCAGCCGCATCTACGACGCAACCGTTTTCAACATTCGGGTCAACCTCAAAGGTGATTCCGGATACCTGCAAAAAGCCGCCGTTCTCGCCAACGCCAACCATTCTGTTGCCCCACTCAAGGGCGTCGAGAACCTGCTGGCCGGTAACTTCAACCAAGCATGCCATGTTGCCGAACGGGTGTACCGTCAGGATCTGGCCATAGGTAATGTCGCCTGCAGGGATGTTCGCACGAACGCCGCCGCCGTTGACAAACGCTATGTCGGAATCGAGCTGATCGCGATATGCATCCGCCGCGAGGTCGCCCAGGTTGGTTTCCTGGCTGCGAATGATACGGCTTCCGGTCGCGGGATCGTTTACCGTGAGATCGAAGTTGGTGTGCGCAACGACGGTCTGCAGATCGGCGTTGTACAGGCTCGCGATGCTTACCAGGTAGTCGCTGGTGTCCTTGTCAACCTCGGCTTCCTCCAGAGGAATAAGCTCGGTGACGATGCCTTCTGCGGTAATCGTCATCTTGCCAACATTTTCAAGCTTCGTGCCGGTCTGGGTGAGGACTACATCGTTGCCGTCCTTATCTTTTACTATCTGGTTTTCAACCGTGCTGTGGGAGTGTCCGTCGATAACGGCGTCAAGGCCGGATACCGCCGCGATCATCTCGGTGGAAGTCCAGGGGGTAGAGGACGGGTCAATGCCCAAGTGGGCAAGGGCTATAACATAGCCGGTCTCGCCGACTTCAACTTTAGCCGCATCGATGGCGGGCTGAATCGCGGCGATGAAGGTCTCAAAGCTCTCGTTCGCGAAATCATAGATCCAGTTGCCCTCCGCATCCTGGAAGTAAGTCGGGGTGGACTTAGTCAGGGTTTCGGGGGTCGAGATACCAACGAAGGCTACCTTGACGTCGCCAAGGGTAAATACGCTGTATGCGTCCAGAACCGGCTCATTGGCGGTGAGATCCATGAAGTTTGCCGCCACGAACGGGAAGTTAGCCAGCGCTTCCAGCTCGAAGAAGCGATCCATGCCATAATCGAACTCATGGTTGCCGACTGCCGATACGTCATAGCCGACATAGTTCATGATGTCGATGATGTAGGAACCGCGGGAAATCGTGCCAATCGGCGCGCCCTGAATGCTGTCGCCCGCGTCTACGAGCAGGACGTTGTTGTGGGTCGCCTCAAGGCCCTTCTTGACAGCCGCGAGAGCCGCATAGCCGCCGCTGTAGCTAACAAGCGTGCCATCTTCTTCAATCTCTTCGCCGATGCCGCAATGCACGTCATTGCTGTAGAGAATTACGATATCATCGGATTTCTCAGCCGGAGGCGGGTCAATGGGGCCGGGGTCGGATGCTTCTACCTTAAAGAAGGTGAAGGTGTAGATAGCCGTATTGCTATCATTGAAGCCATAGGTGGTGAAGTTGTTGTAGAACTCCAGATACTGGGGTCTCTCGTTGTAAGCGGCGTTTACATTCTTGATATAGAAGTTGCCGTTTCCTGCATCTTCGGGAATCCACAGGCTGTAATCGCTTGCGGCAGCCTCGAAGGTGAGGTTGTTACCGGTTTCGCCTGCCGTCAGATACTCGCCGTTCTGATCGACGAAGGTGTAATTGCCGTTTTCATCAACGGTGACGTCCAATACAGCGGCGCCCTCCGGAACGGTCATTGCGCCTTCAGTAACCGTAACCTCAACGGGCTCAAGCTGCCAATAGCCGCGCGACTCATAAAGGTACTCGGTGTTGCTGACTGCGGTTGCACCCGCGGGATAATAGATAACGACCTGATCTCCATCCACGGGAGCAGTCGTCATCGCAGTCGCCGTTTCACCAACAGCGCCTGCCACCGCCGGAATCAAGCAAAGAACCATTGCCAGAGAAAGGATAAGTGCCAATGCTTTCTTCATAAGTGTGTTTTTCCTCCTATTTGTTTTTGTTTTTTTGCTCAAAGCCCCCGCTCCCCTTCCCTCCCCTTTTTGAAATTTCACGGGACAAAAGCGAAGCCAAGTTTTAAGCTTTCCATGGAAGCCCGCAAATAGGCACTATCGGCAAGCTACCATGTATTCACCGTAATGTTAGCACGAAATTGTGAGAAAAGCAAGTACTTTTCCAATTAATTCAAAGAAAAAGTGAAGGAAAAGTGGATAATTACTCAACCGAATATAATTACATAACCTGCCGGAACTTTTTGTCCAAAGCGCCGGCAGGCTGAAGCTTAAATATGCGACCTTTTGCGACAAATTTACTCGACCGTTACGGACTTGGCGAGATTTCGCGGCTTGTCGACGTCGAGCCCCTTCTGCACCGCAACATAATAGGCGAAAAGCTGTGCCGCCACCGCCGCGAGCATCGGCGCGAAGCAATCCATGGTTCTCGGAATCATTATGCACTCGTCGGAGGTTTCAACCGCCTTGATATTCCCCTCCATCGCTATTCCGAGAATATATGCGCTCCTTGTCCGGCACTCTATCATATTGCTTATAGTCTTATCTATCAGCGCCTCCTCCGTCATGAGCGAAACGACCAGCGTCCCGCGCTCCAAAAGCGCTAACGGGCCGTGCTTCAATTCGCCAGCGGCAAACGCCTCCGCATGGGTATAGCATATCTCCTTGAGCTTTAACGCGCTCTCCATCGACAGTGGGCAGTCCATTCCGCGCCCGATATAGAATACGTTTTTGGCGTTGAATCTCTCCGCCGCAACCTGTTGAATCCGTGCAACGTTGTCCAGCACGCGCTGAACCTGCTCCGGTATCTTTATAAGCGCCGAGAGCATGGCCGAATACTGCTCCTCGTCTATTCCGCCTACCCTGAAAGCCAGCTCCGTTCCTATTATGAACAGCGCCATCAGCTGTGCGCTGTATGCCTTAGTAGAGGCGACCGCTATCTCCGGACCCGCCCAGGTGTAGAAAACCTCGTCCGCCTCCCGAGCGACCGAACTTCCGACAACATTGGTTATCGCCACAACCCTTGCGCCCCGCTTCTTAGCCTCGCGCATAGCCGCGAGGGTATCGGCAGTCTCGCCCGACTGGGAAATAACTATGCAGGCGTCGCCCCTGCCGATGAGCGGCTTTCTGTAGCGAAACTCGCTCGCATAATCGACCTCGACCGGAATCCGCGCCGTCCGCTCTATGAAATACTTTCCCATCATTGCGGCGTTATACGCCGTGCCGCAACCTATAATAAAGAGCCTTCTGAGCCCGCCCGCCATCGCGGCGAAGCCGGATATTTCGCTGAGCGAGAACCTGCCGTTTTCATCTATCCTCGGAAGCAGAGTATCGTGCAAAACCTTGGGCGTCTCATTGATCTCCTTGACCATAAAATGCGCCCAGCCGCCCTTCTCCGCCATGTCCGCGTCCCAGGTTACGTGAAAAATCTCCTTCCTTATCCGCTCCCCGAGCGAATTGTACAGCCTGACGTCGTTCTTTTTAAGCACGACCATATCGCCGTCGTCTAAGAGATAGACCTTACGGGTATGCTCCAAAATGGCAGGTATATCGGAGGCTATGAAGTTCTCGTTATCCCCGATTCCGACTATCAGCGGGCTGGCTTTTCTTACCGCAACGAGCGTGTCGGGATAATCCGCGCTCAAAACGCCGAGCGCAAAGCTCCCCTCCAAAAGCGCCACCGCCTTTTTCAGCGCCCGTAGCAGATTGCCCTCGTAGAAGTGGTTTACCAGATGCGCCGCAACCTCGGTGTCGGTCTCCGAAATAAAATTGAAGCCCTTTTCCTCCAGCCAGGGTTTCAGCCGCTGATAGTTCTCGATGATGCCGTTATGCACGACCGCGATTCTGCCGCTGACATGGGGATGGGAGTTCAGCTCGCTCGGCTCGCCGTGCGTAGCCCAACGCGTATGCCCGATTCCGAGAACGCCCGCAACCTCGCTTGGGGGATAGCGTTCCTCAAGAACCTTTAGTCTGCCCTTGGCCTTGTATATATTGACATTTTTTCCGTCGTGAACTGCGATTCCCGCGCTGTCATAGCCCCGATATTCGAGCTTTTCCAGCCCTTTCATCAATATCGGCGCCGCATTCCGCTCTCCGACGTAACCAACGATACCGCACATTTTGAATCAGCCTCTATCCGCGCTTTTGGACGATAAGCCCGCCGGTTTTATAGATGGAGCTCTCCGGAATGACGCCGCGCACGCAGGAAACGGGATATATGTTGCTGTTTCTGCCCACAACGGTTCCGGGATTGAGAACGCTGTTGCAACCGACCTCGACAAAGTCTCCGAGGATAGCGCCGAATTTCTTTCTGCCCGTTTCGATTCTCTCGTCGTTGAACTTAACCGTCACCAGCGTCTTGTCGCTCTTGACATTGGAGGTGATAGAGCCGGCTCCCATGTGCGACTTATAGCCCAAAATGGAGTCGCCCACATAGTTGTAATGCGGAACCTGAACCCCGTCGAACAGCACCACATTCTTTAGCTCGGTTGAATTGCCGACAACGCAGTTCTTCCCGACTATCGCGCTCCCCCGTATGAAGGCGCACTGGCGGATTTCAGCCCCGCTGTCGATGATGCAGGGGCCGCCGATAAACGCGCTGGAAAATACCTTTGCGTCCTTTGCAATCCAAATATCGTCGGCAGGATGGTCGAACTCGTCCTCCGAAAGCGTCTTTCCCAGCTCCAATATGAAGCCCTTGATATCGTCCAGCGCCTCCCAGGGATAGACCTTGTTTTCAAACAGCCCAAAAGCCCTGGTTTTGCTCAAATCCAGCAGATCGTTTATCTTATACATCATTTCACTCCTATCAAAAGTCCCGCCTCGTTCATCGCCGCTATCACCGCGTCGACATTCTCCTCGCAAAGCTCATGCGTTCCCGCCTCCACCATCACTCGCAGAACCGGCTCGGTTCCGCTTGCGCGAAGCAGAATCCTTCCGTTTTCACCGAGCCTTTCCTCGACCGCCTTAACCTCGGCAAGCACCAGCTCGTTGTTCAGGGTGGCTTCCTTGTCGGTAACCTTGACGTTCTTCAGCACCTGCGGGTACATCGAAACCGGCTTGGCAAGCTCGGAAAGCGTAGTCTTCTTCGCCAGCATCGCCTGCATAACCTTGATGGCGGTCAAGATGCCGTCGCCGGTATTGGCGTACTTCGAGAAGATGATATGCCCCGACTGCTCGCCGCCGATAAGATGGCCGTTTTCGCGCATATTCTCATAGACGTATTTATCCCCGACCTTGGTCTTTTCGTAGCCTATTCCCGCCTTATCGAGCGCCTTATACAGGCCGAAATTCGACATGACCGTTGTAACCACGGTGTTGTTCGCGAGCTTATCGCGCTCCTTCATATAGCAGGCGTAGATATACATAATCTTATCGCCGTTCACGATTTCACCATGCTCATCCACCGCAAGGCAACGATCGGCATCCCCGTCAAAGGCGAAGCCCACGTCGAGCTTGTTCTCGCGCACGAGCGATTGGAGCTGTTCGATATGCGTGGAGCCGCAGTCGCGATTTATGTTCGAGCCGTTAGGCGTGTTGTTTATAACGTAGGTTTCCGCGCCCAGCGCCTCAAAGACGCTCTTGGCTATCATCCAGGTACTGCCGTTGGCGCAGTCGAGCCCAACCTTAACGTCCTTATAGGACTGCGTTGCAAGCGAGATAAGATAGCCGACATAGCGGTTTCTGCCCGCAACATGGTCGATTACCTTGCCTATCCTCTCGCCGCAAGCCAGCGGAAGCTCCCCGTATTCGCCGTCGAGATGCCTCTCGACCTCGTCGATTATGGAGTCCTCCATCTTCTCGCCGTTGCAGTTGAGGAGCTTAATTCCGTTATCATGATACGGATTATGACTTGCCGATATCATAATTCCGCAGTCGAAGTCCTCAGTCCTGGCTACATAGGAAACGCTTGGCGTAGTCGTAACGTGCAACAGGTAAGCGTCTGCGCCCGACGCGGTAAGCCCCGCCGCCAGCGCGCACTCGAACATATAGCTGGATCTGCGGGTATCCTTGCCGATTACTATCCTCGCCTTATGCTCTTTTCCATAGTAGTAACCCAAAAACCTTCCTATCTCAAAGGCGTGGTTGACGGTCAGATCGACATTCGCGTCCCCTCTGAACCCGTCCGTTCCGAAATATTTTGACATACATATCCTCCTATCTTACAGAATACCGTCGCTGGCGACGGTATTCTTTGGCTTTCTATATATTAAAGCAGGGACGCTGCTTCTTCATCCAGGTAAATCTCAACAAATGGGTGCAGTTGAAGCACCGAAGCGGGAACTTCCGGCGTAACCTCGCCCATAATAGTCTCCCTGATTATCGGAGCTTTCGCCTTGCCCAACGCGATTAAGATTATGCTCTTGGCGTTCATAACGGTTTTTACGCCCATCGTTACCGCATGGGTGGGAACCTCGTCGATGCTCTTGAAGAAGCGGGAGTTCACCTCTCGGGTGTTTTGGGTCAGCTCCACCATATGCGTTTTGCTTGAGAACGGAGTTCCCGGCTCGTTGAATCCGATGTGCCCGTTGTTGCCGATGCCGAGGAGCTGGATGTCGATTCCGCCCGCCTTCTCGATAGCCTCGTCATAGGCGGCGGCGGTCTCGGCGGAAGTGTCCAGTCCCGAGGGAACGAAAGTTCTGCTCTTGTCTATATCCACATGGTTAAACAGGTTCTCGTTCATGAAATAGCGGTAGGATTGATCGTGCGAACCGTCGAGCCCTACATACTCGTCCAGGTTGAAGGTGGTCGCCTCCTTATAGGAAAACGCTCCCGCCTGATTCAGGCGGATCAGCTCGGAATACAGCCCGAGCGGGGTCGAGCCCGTTGCATACCCCAATACTGCGTTCGGTTTTTTGTTTAACAGTTCAACATACCTCTTTGCGGCTTCCTTCGCCACCTGCTCCGCAGAGCCGATAAATACTTTCATCCTATCCTCCCAACAAGTCAAATTCCGCGTCTAAGTTAGCACAATAATATATAAAAGTCAACCCCCCATTTAAATGACTATGCTTAGGAAAACACGAAATATGACGATTTTTTAAAACAAAATATTGTATTGACACTTGTAATCAGTCCCCCACATATAGTAAAATGATGGTATAAAAATACAAGGAGGGGCCTATGCGATACTATTGCGGCGAAGAACGTCATTTAGCGGGAGGCTTCGGCCGGTTTTTCCTCGCAGACACGGAAAAGAGCCTGTCAAAGCTTAAAAAGTCCTACAAGAACAGCATCCAGCTCATCTACCTCGACCCGCCGTTCGGAACAGGCGATACGTTTTCGATGAAGCTCGGCAAGGGTCAGCGCGCAGTCAAGATTCCCCTGTATCAGGATCAGATGCCGAGGGACGAATACCTCCAATGGATGCGCTCCATCCTGAAGGCCTGCCACGAGATGCTCGCGCCTTCCGGCTCGCTGTACCTGCATATAGATTATCGTATGCACGCGCATTTAAAGCTCCTGCTGGACGATATCTTTTCCGAGGATAACTTCATGAACGAGATAATCTGGAGCTACAAGTCCGGCGGCAGAAGCACGCGCTATTTCCCGCGAAAGCACGACGTTATTCTGTTCTATCGCAAAAGCCGCAAGGTATACTTCGATATCCGAGCCGTTGGTAAGCCCCGGGGCGCTGAGCGCAGAAACCATATGAAGCGCTTTGTCGACGAGGACGGGCGCGTGGGCTTCTCCATCCGGAGCAACGGCAAGCTGTATAAATATTATGAGGACTCGCTTATCTTCCCGACCGACGTTTGGGACGATATCGAGCATCTGCAACAGAAGGACAAGGAACGTTTAGGCTACGCCACTCAAAAGCCCGAAGCGTTGCTCCAGCGGATAATCCTTTCCTCCTCGAAGGAAGGCGATACTGTTATGGATCTATTTTCGGGGAGCGGAACTACCGCCGCCGTCGCCTCGAAGCTTAACCGCAGATTCGTTGCCGTCGACGCCTCCCCCGTCTCGCTCTATACGATTCGCAAACGATTGCTGTCGCTGGGCAGTTTAATAGATCTTAGCGGAACGGCTTCCACGGAGCTGACGCTCTCCTATCCAAAGGATATGTGCGAAGCAGAGCTGGACTTTGAGATAATCAAAAGGGGGGCGCACCGCTTTGCCTCCGTCAAGAGCCTGAATCTCAACGGCGCCGGCTCTCCGCCGGTCTATGCCGCCATCGGCACGGTTAAGGGGAACTGCTTCTATCCGGTCGAAACCAACTGCCATCCCCGGCTTCCGATAAAACTACAGCTCCCCCGCGATGGGGAAGCTGTAATACATCTGGTCGATTCCTATGGACACCAGCTTTTTTGGGGGGTCGACTGATTACTTCTTAAAAAATCCCTTCTTGCCTTTGTTCGGTTGCGCCCCGCTTTGCAGTTCGGAAAGCCGGCGCAACAGTTCTTTCTCCTCGTCGCTCAGCTTCTTTGGAACGTCCACGGTTACGGTAACGAGCAGATCGCCTTTGCCGTTGGAATTCAGCCGCTGAACTCCCTGGTCGCGGAGCCGGAATACCGTTTCGCTGGGCGTACCGGACGGAACGTTGTATTTCACCTGCCCCGACAGGGTAGGTACGGTTATCTCGCCGCCCAGCGCCGCAGTCGTATAGGGGATGGGCAGTCTCAGCAAGAGGTCGTAGCCCCTGCGGGTAAACAGCTTATGCGGGCGGACGCTGATGGTGACATAGAGGTTGCCCCGGGGGCCGCCCCGGTAGCCGGCTTCGCCCTCTCCGCGAAGATTGAGCGTCTGCCCGTCATCGATTCCGGCGGGAATCTTTAGCTGAACCCGCGCCGACTTGCGCACGCGCCCCTTCCCCTTGCATTCGGGGCAGGGTTCCTTGATTATCTGGCCCGTTCCGCGGCAGTTGGGGCAGTCACGGGTTGAGGTTATCGCTCCCATAAAGGTGTTCTGCTGGACGCGCACCCTGCCGGTTCCGTTGCAACTCGTACAGCGCACCGGAGTGGTTCCCGCCTTCGCTCCCGAGCCCTTGCAGGCGGAGCAGGCCTCCTCGCGCGGAATCAATATCTCCTTGGTCACGCCAAAGGCGGCTTCCTCGAAGCTTATGGTCATAGAATAGCGCAGATCGTCGCCCGCCATCGGAGTATTCCGGTTGACGGAGCCGGACGAGAACCCGCCGCCGAAAAAGCTGCTGAATATATCTCCGAAGCCGCCGAAATCGAAGTCCGCCCCGTTGAATCCCGCGAAAGGATTGCCGCCGCCCATCGAAGGATCGAATGCCGCATGGCCGAACTGGTCGTATTTGGAGCGCTTCTCGCTGTCGGACAGCACGGCGTAAGCCTCGTTCAGCTCCTTGAACTCGGCTTCCTTTGCCTTGTCGTCGGGATGCAAATCCGGATGACAGTCCTTCGCCCGCTTCCGAAACGCACTCTTTATTTCATTCTCGGTCGCGTTCTTTTCAACGCCCAGCACCGCATAATAATCTCTTTTTTCCGCCACTACCTATTCCCCATGCCGAAGCGGGGAGCGTCTCCCCGCCGCCGGCTTTCTTCTTTTATTAGCTCCGTTTTATTTATCGTCAACCACTTCGTAGTCGGCGTCGACAACGTTATCGTCCTTGGGCGGCTCGTTCTGAGCCTGCTGGCCCGCCGCCTGCTGTTGCGCCTGAGCCTCAGCCGCCGCCTGCTGGTAAACCTTGCCAAACACCTCATAGCTCATCTCGGTGAGCTTTTCGGTCTCGGACTTGATCCTTTCGCTGTCGTTGCTTTCAACGGCCTTCTTCAGCTCGGCTATCCCGCCCTCCAGCTTGGACTTGTCGTCTGCGGAAACCTTGTCGCCCATCTCCTTGAGCGTCTTTTCGGTCGTATAAATGAGCTGGTCGGCATGGTTCTTGGCTTCAACCGCCTCCTTGTTCTTCTTGTCCTCGGCGGCAAACCTCTCCGCGTCCTCGACCGCTTTTTTAATCTCGTCCTCGTTAAGGTTGGACGAGGCAGTTATCGTCACCTGCTGTTGGTTGCCGGTTCCGAGATCCTTTGCCGAAACGTGAACGATGCCGTTTGCGTCGATATCGAAGGTAACCTCAATCTGCGGCACGCCTCTGGGCGCGGGCGCGATTCCGGCAAGCTGGAACCTGCCGAGGGATTTGTTGTACTGCGCCATCTCGCGCTCGCCCTGCAGAACATGAACCTCAACGCTGGTCTGCCCATCGGCGGCGGTTGAGAATATCTGGCTCTTTTTGGTCGGAATCGTGGTGTTCCGCTCGATTAAGCGGGTAAACACTCCGCCGACGGTCTCAATACCGAGCGACAGGGGCGTGACGTCGAGCAACAGGATATCCTTGACCTCGCCGCCGAGAACGCCGCCCTGAATAGCCGCGCCGATTGCAACGCATTCGTCGGGATTGATTCCCTTGAAGGGATCCTTGCCGATAATGTTCTTAACCATATCCTGAACGGCGGGAATCCTCGACGAGCCGCCCACTAGGATGACCTTATCTATCTGCGAGTTGCTCAAAGCGGCGTCCTGCATCGCTTTTTGGACGCAAACCCTGGTTTGGTCGATCAGGTCGGCGATAAGCTCGTTGAACTTAGCGCGGGTGATTGTCATGTCGAGGTGCTTAGGCCCGCTCGCATCCATCGTGATGAACGGGAGGTTGACGTGCGCCTGCATAACTCCGCTCAACTCGATCTTCGCCTTCTCCGCCGCCTCCTTCAATCGCTGGGTCGCCATCTTATCCTGAAGCAGGTTGATGCCGTTGGTGCGCCTGTATTCGCCGGCGATATACTCCATCAGCCGCTTATCAAAGTCGTCGCCGCCCAGCCTGTTGTTGCCGGCAGTCGCCAGAACCTCGAAAACTCCGTCGCCTATTTCGAGAATCGAAACGTCGAACGTGCCGCCGCCGAGATCGTACACCAGAATCTTTTGGTTGGTTTCCTTATCCAAGCCATAGGCGAGCGCCGCCGCCGTGGGCTCGTTGATTATACGGAGCACCTCCAGTCCCGCAATCCTTCCCGCATCCTTTGTCGCCTGACGCTGGCTGTCGGTGAAGTAAGCGGGAACCGTGATAACCGCCTGCGTGACCTTTTCTCCGAGATAGTTTTCGGCTTCCGTCTTGAGCTTTTGCAGAATCATGGCGGAAATCTCCTGCGGGGTATATTCCTTTCCGTCTATCTTAACCTTGTAGGAGGAGCCCATTTCGCGCTTGATCGACGAGATGGTGCGCTCCGAGTTGGTTATCGCCTGATTCTTTGCGATCGTTCCGACAAGTCTTTCGTTATCCTTGAACGCCACGACCGACGGCGTGGTTCTTGATCCCTCGGAATTGGGGATTACCACGGGTTCGCCGCCCTCCAAGATGGCGACGCAAGAGTTTGTTGTTCCAAGATCAATTCCAATAATTTTACCCATAATTCAAGCCTCCTAATAATTTCTACGCTTTCTCATTTTTTCTATGCAATACAAGAAAATCTTGTTTGTTGCCTACTGTGATACCTTAACCATGGCGGGCCTTATCACGCGGTCGCCGGCCTTATAGCCCTTTTGAAACACCTGAAGCACCTCTCCGGCCTCCCTGCCCTCCACGGCTTCGGTCAGAACCGCATTGTGGACGGACGGATCAAACTTACCTTCCGTCTCAATTTCACTCAAGCCCTGCGCTTTCAATGCGTCCGTAAGCTTTTTATACACGAGCTTTACGCCCTCCATCCATGCATTCGAGCTGTCGTCCCCGCTCTCAAGCATCCGCTCAAAATCGTCCAAAGCCGGAAGCAGTTGGGCGATGCACTCGCGCTTGCCATCTTCGAAGCTGTCGAGCCGTATCTGAGCGTTTCTTTTGCGATAGTTGTCGAAATCCGCCTGGGTGCGCTTTAAAAGCTCAACCATCTCGTCCCGCTCCTTCTGCAGTCCCTCGATATGCTCCCTGGCCTGCTCCATCTCCTCCCGCGTCAGCGTATAGGTCTCCGGCTCCTCAGCAGCCTCAACCTGCGCGTCCACGGCCTCGTTGTTGTCCTTAGTCTTTTTTGCCAAAGCCTAATCCTCCTCCAATAAATTGGTCAATACCTCGCCAAGTCCCCCGCGCATACATTCGAGAACCGAAAGCACCCTCGCATAGTCCATTCGCGTAGGGCCGATAACGCCGAAGGAACCGACGGGCAAGTCGCCTATCTTATATGTAGCGGTAACGACGCTACAGTCGGAAAGCTCATCCATCTCATTCTCCCTGCCTATCGTGACCGAAAACTCCAGTACGCTCGCCTTCTTCAAAAGGTTGTACAGCGGCTCCCTGCCCTCAACTATGGCGAGAAAGCTTTGCGCCTTGCCAACGTCGCTGTACTCCGGATACTTTAGCATATTGGTCGCTCCGAAAAGCTCCACCGAATGCGCGCCGGACGCCGTACTCCTGCGAATCGACTCGGTAAGATCCGCAACGAAGCCGCGGCGGCTCTCCACTTCCCTTCCCAGCTCGCTCATTATCCGGTCTGCAACGGTCGTCATGCGGCTGTTGTAAAACCTTGCCGTAATCTGCCGCGAGATGCTCTCCAGCTCCGAAACCGTCATATCGCTCGGAATCTCAACCACCGCGTCCTTGGCAACCCCAGCGTCGGTAACTACCACGAGCAGGGCGTAGCCCTCGGTGAGCGGAACGAGCTGAATATGGCGGAGCCGGTTCGCGGCAAGCTCGGGCATCAGCACCATGGCGGTGTAATGCGTAATCTCGGAAAGCGCTTTCGCCGTCCCCTTCATAACCGAACGGATTCCATCGACCCGGGTATTGCAGTAGCTCAGTATGGATTTCGCCTCGTCCTCCGAAAGCTTGGCATGGGTCAGCATCTTATCCACATAAAGCCTGTACGCCTTGTCGGAGGGGATGCGCCCCGCCGAAGTATGCGGCTGAGCCAGATAGCCCAAATCCTCCAAATCAGCCATCTCGTTGCGAATCGTGGCGGGCGAAAGGTTGAACTCGTGGCTTCGGCTCAGAGCCTTCGAGCCGACAGGGTTAGCGGAAAGAAGATACTCGTCGATTATGGCGCGAAGTATGCGCATTTTTCTTTGATCCAGCTCCATTCCGCTCTCCCTTCTAAAATTTAGCACTCAACGTTTGGGAGTGCTAATCATCACCTAAAAATTAGCACTTGATTGCTAAAATGTCAAGCAAGTGCCGCGTCGCAATTGTGAAATCGCGGTGAAATAATCATTCCCCCGTTATCGTCACATCGTCCTGCCATTCCCATTCGCGCTTGACGAAGGTATGGTTTTCGTCGAAAACATAGCTTGGGCGGCAGAGGCTCACCCTTAAACTATTCCCGTCCCACTCGCTTATGTGCATCAAGTCCTCCTTCCTGTCCCAAATCGCGCTCTCGTCTATGGTAGCCGCGCGGAAAAAGGAGTCCTCCGGATAGCGGAGGCGGCGTATATCGGAGTCGTATATCTCCTCGTTCGCAGTATAGCTGTATTTCAGCTTCGCATACAGCGCGCTTGTGATCTCGCCGCCGCTGTAAGCCACTATCGCCATCGTGTCGGAACTGCAAACGGCATATCTGTCGCCGCCCAGCGGAACGAAGTCGAAGAAAGCTTCAAACTCCCCGTCTATATAGCGCAGGCATTGAATAGCGCCGTCCGACGGCCGGTATTCGCAGGTCAACAGCACCTCTTTTTCATCGTCTGAAAAGCTGATCTCATAGAGGTTATCGGCGCGCCTTATGACCGAAGCCTCGCTGTGAAGGCTCGTATAGGCGTCCTGCAACGCCGCAATCACCCGCTCGTCCTCGCAAAGCCCGGACGTGAGCGGAAGATAGGGGTCGTAGAAGCTGTAATAGCTGACGGCTAAAGTCTCGCCGCTTTGCCCGTTATATGCGGAAACCAGCCCGTTGAGCTTCTCGTCAAGCGCCGGAATCAGGCTCTCCTTGGCAAACGCCAGCGCCTCGCGATAGCCCGGTTGAGCCTCGCTCTTTTCGACGGTTTTACAGCCCGCCATAAGCGTTATGAAAATCAAAATCAGGCAGAGATATTTCTTCACACGGCTATTATGTGCCTGAATTGCAAAAGATATGTTTATCTGAATTTCAACAGCGCGGCGTTTTGCATATCCATGCCGCGGGCGTTCAGCCGCAGGAAGCTCTCGTCCTCCTCCCACCAGCCCTGCTCGCGAACCGAAGCTATCGCCTCGTGGAAATACTCGTCTATGTCCACTTCAAAGCGGTCGAAAAATTCTTTCTTGTTTATGCCCTCGACCTTTCTCAGCCCCAGCATGACGGTTTCAAACATCTGCTCCGCCTTATTCAAGCGTATCGTTTCGTTCGTCGGAAGCCTGCCCTCGCGAATCCGCTTCAAATATACCTTTATGCTCTCGGCGTTGGAAAAGCGCTCCCATGCCCGTCCGTTTGGAAGCGAGGAATGCGCCGCCACGCCGAAGCCCAGATAGGGGCGGTTGTTCCAATAGGTCAGGTTGTGGCGGCAGGCATAGCCCTGCTTTGAAAAGTTGGACACCTCATACCGGATATACCCGCGCTCCTTTAAATATTCCATCCCAGCGTCCTGCATATCGGCGGTTTCGTCGGAATCGGGCAGGCGCAGCCGCCCCGCCTTTACAAGCCTTTTCAGCTCCGTCCCCTCCTCAAGTATGAGGCTGTAGGCGGAGATATGCAGAATATCTGCGTCGCACACGATTTTTAGCGTATCGAGATAAGCCTCCTGCTTTTGCAGGGGAAGCCCGTGCATAACGTCGACATTGATATTGGTAAAGCCCGCCTCTTTCGCCGCATTTAAGGTACTTTGATAGTCGGCAAAGCTGTGCGCCCGCCCGATAAGCGAGAGGATATGATCGTCGGCGCTCTGCAGTCCTATGGACAGGCGGTTAAACCCCGCCCTTTTCAGCGCACACAGGCTTTGAAAATCCGCAGTTTTGGGGTTGCACTCGATGGATATTTCGGCGTCGGGCGCGAGCGGATACAGCTTGCGTATCTCGTCAAGGACGCTCGTAAGCTCCCAGGCGGGCAGAACTGTGGGCGTGCCGCCGCCGAAGAACACGGTCTCCACCGCTTTAAACTCATACTGCGCCCTGCGAAGCTCCAGCTCCCTTTTCAGCGCGCCGCAATACTGTTCGGCGCTCGAATCGAGCGGCACGGAGCAGAAGTCGCAATAGAGGCATTTTTTCAGGCAATAGGGAATATGAATATAGATTGCGCTCATCCGTTGATCCTCAAAACGCTCATAAAAGCGTCGCTCGGCACCGAAACGGAGCCAACCTGCCTCATGCGCTTTTTGCCCTCCTTTTGCTTTTCAAGCAACTTCTTCTTTCTCGATATGTCGCCGCCGTAGCACTTGGCAAGCACGTCCTTGCGCACCGCCTTGACCGTTTCGCGGGCGATTACCTTGCCGCCGATTGCCGCTTGAACCGCAATCTCAAACTGCTGGCGCGGTATGACCTCTTTCAGCTTTTCAGCCACCGCCCTGCCCTTCGGATATGCCCTGTCCTTATGCACTATCGTGGACAAAGCGTCGCACATCTCCCCGTTAAGCAGAAAATCGAGACGAACCAGCTCGCTCTTCTGATAGTCGGAAAGCTCGTAGTCGAAGGAGGCGTAGCCCCTGCTGCGGGATTTCAAAGAATCGAAAAAATCATAGATTATCTCGTTAAGCGGGAGAATGTAATGCAGGCTGACCCTCGTTGCGTCCATATACTCCATGTTGACAAACTCGCCGCGATTGCTTTGGCAAAGCTCCATGATCGGGCCGATATATTCGACCGGAGTCATGACGCTGGCCTTCACCATGGGCTCGCGCATCGAATCTATCTCCGTGATCGGCGGCAGGTTGGCGGGGTTATCTATCGTAAGCTCCTCCCCGTCGGTTGTCAAAACCTTGTAGCTGACCGAGGGCGAGGTCGTAACCAAATCCAGATCGAACTCGCGTTCGAGCCGCTCGCAGATTATCTCCATGTGCAACAGCCCCAGGAATCCGCAACGGAACCCATAGCCCAGCGCCGCGGAAGTCTCCTGCTCGTAACGGAGCGAAGCGTCGTTGAGCTTGAGCTTGTCGAGCGCCTCCCGAAGGTCATCGTAATGCGCGCCGTCCGCAGGATATATGCCGCAGAAAACCATCGAATTGACCTGCTTATAGCCGGATAGCGGCTGTAAAGCGGGGTTGTCCGCTCCGGTGAACGTGTCGCCAACCTTAGTCTCCTCAACGCTCTTGATGGAAGCGGCGATATAGCCCACCTCGCCCGCCTCCAAACTCTCCGTGGGCTTGAAAGCAGGGGTGAACACTCCGACCTCGGTCACTTCAAACTCATTTCCGGTAGCCATCGAGCGAATGCGCATCCCGGCGCTGACGCTCCCCTCAAAGACCCGCACATAGGAGAGCGCGCCCTTGTAGTTGTCATAGAGGCAGTCGAATATCAGCGCCTTCAAGGGCGCTTTCGCATCGCCTTTCGGCGGCGGAACCGCGTCCACTATCCTTGCCAAAACCTGCTCGACGTTCACGCCGTTCTTGGCGGATATCCTCGGCGCGTCAAAGGCGGGAATGCCTATAACCTCCTCAATCTCGTCAGCTACCCGGTCAGCCTCCGCGCTCGGAAGATCGACCTTGTTGATTACTGGCAACACCTCAAGCCCGTTGTCCACCGCAAGGTAAACGTTGGCGAGCGTCTGCGCCTCTATCCCCTGCGTTGCGTCCACAACCAAAACTGCGCCCTCGCAGGCGGCGAGCGCCCGGCTGACCTCGTATGTGAAGTCCACATGGCCCGGCGTGTCGATAAGGTTGAACATATAGCATTTTCCATCGGTATGATGATAGAACATCCTTACCGCGGACGCCTTTATGGTTATTCCGCGCTCGCGCTCGATATCCATCGAGTCGAGGAGCTGTTCCTCCATATCCCGCTTGGATACGGTTTCGGTAAGCTCCATCATGCGGTCGGCAAGCGTGGACTTGCCGTGGTCTATATGCGCTATAATGCAGAAATTTCTGATTAGGTTCTGTTCGTATGCCATTTACGCCTCCAAATATTCAGTTAATAATATCTTAATGCTGGCAAAAAAGCAAGAACTATGCTATGATTTATCCGAGGTGAAGAAAATGAAAGAAAAAATTATCAGGGCATTAGGCGAGAGACATTTTATCCCCGCGTGGACGGAGACCGCCGTCGAAGCAAGGGAAAAAATCCTCGCGATAATCGGCAACCGCTCCGTTGGCTTCGGGGGCTCAAAAACCGTAAACGATCTTTTGATCTACGACGAACTCCAAAAAAGGGGCAACAGCCTGTTCTGGCATTGGAAGGAGCCCAAGGAACGGAAGCACGAGGCCCAGCTTCTCGCCCGCGACGCAGAGGTCTATATCTGCTCCAGCAACGCCATCTTAGAGGACGGCCGCCTTATCAACATCGACGGCACGGGAAACCGCGTCGCCGCCCTGTGCTTCGGCCCGCCCTGCGTTATAGTAGTTGCCGGAATAAACAAGCTGTGCGCGGACTATGACAGCGCAATAGAGCGCATCAAGCGGGACGCCTGCCCGCCCAATGCGCGCAGGCTCGGAGTAGCCACTCCCTGCGCGGCTACGAATGTTTGCGCCGACTGCAAGGGCGCGGGACGTATGTGCAATGTAACGACTATCCTCGAATATCCAACGCGGATTCACAAGGAATTCCATGTGATTCTGGTCAACGAAAAGCTCGGGCTTTAAGCCTCGGGCGGGATTGATTCGGCGAGCGCCTCGTCGATAATCAGCGTGTCAAAAAAGCCGCCTTTAAGCGCCGACAGGAGCTGGCGGCTCTTTTTCACCCCTGCCGCCATGCCTATCACCCGCTCTATGCCCCGAAGCTTCTCAAGCGGCATGGCGAAGGTAAGCTCTTGAAGCGGAGTATAGACCGGCTCGCCTTCGGCGTTCAAAAACGAGCCCAGCAGGTCGCAAACCGCGCCATGCTTTTTTACCTCCTCATACAGCTCCCTAACCTTATTTCCATTCGTAAGATAGACGTGGTTTTGCGCGGAGATTCCGCCAAAGCCCAATATGGCAATCCTGATTTGGTCGTACAGCCCGGCAAGCTTAATCATGTGCGGCTCCTGCATCAAAAGCTCCTTGAGCAGGGACGAACCCACCAGCATCGGCGCCTGCATTATATAGCCGTCCCCGCCCAGCGCCTCCGCAAGCGACAGCGTCATCCGCGTCGCGTTGGATTCGCGGTTCGTTTGAGTGTCGCCTAAAATCTGGATTACATTCGCCCTTGGATACTCGTGTTCCTCCATGTGAAAGAGCAGGCGGTTGACCGTCGTGCCCCACGATATGCCGATAAGCTCATCCTTGTGCAGAATCTCCGCCATAAGCTCCGCCGCCGCCGAACCGACCCTGTCCTTGGTTACCTCCAAATTTTCGTCGCTCGGGACGATTATCAGCCGTCTCAATCCAAACCGCTCCCTAAGCCTCTCCGCGAGCGCTTCGCGCTTCGTTGTTGCGTCCTTTATCCTTATCGTGACGACGCCCTCCTCGGCGCAGGCACGGAGCAGGCGCGAAACCGTGGGCCGCGAAACGAACAGCCGCTTCGCTATCTCCTGCTGAGTCAGATTGTCCCTATAATACCAGTTTGCAACCCTAACCAGCAAATCCAACCGCTTCCCGTCCATTGCAGTCCCCGCTCCTTTTTTTGAACATTATTTCTTATTCTACGGGAAAGCTGAACGTTCGTCAAGTCAAAAGGTCACGGTTACGATGGTTCCCGAGTTTTCCGCGCTCTCAAGCGAAACCTTTGCATGGTGGAGCTGTGCGGCGTGCTTGACTATCGAAAGCCCCAGTCCGGTTCCGCCCGTCTCCTTGGAATGGCTCTTATCGACCCGGTAGAACCGCTCGAACACCCGCTCCTGCTGGTCTTTTGGGATGCCGACCCCGGTATCGCTCACCCGAAGCACGGCATTGCTCCCCTCGTTTTGCACGCTTACGGCAACGCTTCCGCCCTCCCTGTTATAGCGGATAGCGTTATCGACGAGGTTGTAGACTATCTCATACAGCAGTCTCCGAACCCCCGAAACCTTACAGCTCTCGCCGTCGAGGCGCAGGTCGATATTGCGCTTGCCCGCCGCCTGAGCCAGGCTCTGCAACACCTCCTCGGCAATCGAATAGATATCCGCGGTTTCGATGGGAAGCTCGCCGCCCTCGTCGAGCTGGGAGAGCCGGATTATGTCGTCGATGAGGCTGACAAGCCTCTGCGCCTCGCCACGGATGCGCCCCATGAAGGCCGGCAGATCCCCGTCCTTTACAAGTCCGTTTTCCACGAGTTCCGCGCTTCCCATTATGGATTGCAACGGAGTTTTCAGCTCGTGCGACACATTCGCGGTAAATTCGCGGCGCTGTCTTTCCAAAAGCTGTTTGTCGGTGACGTCAAACGACAGCAGAACCACGCCGGAAAGCTCCTTTTCAGTATCTATCCGGTTCATCTCAATCCGATATTTGCGGTCGTTCCTCGTGAGGGTCAGCTCGCCGCTTCCCTCCGACAGCGCCCTTTCAAAGGCGTGTTGCAGTTCGATGCTTCGATCCATCTTTAAAAAGCTGGAGCCTATACAGCTTTCATCGGTTGAAAACAGCTTCGCCGCCGCCGGGTTAAGGCTCAAAACGGTTCCGCTTTCGTTGAGCAAAACCAGCCCCTCGCTCATGCTGGAGGTGATGGCCTCAAACTCCTCGCGTCGGCGCTCGACCTCGCGGGTTTGCGCCTCAATCCGGCGCTGTTGGCGGTCGATTCTGTTGAGAAGCGGAGCAAGCTCGGAGTAAAGGTCGTTTTCGAGCGGCTTTTCAAGGTTTAGGTTGTTCATCGGCTCCATGACCCGCTTCGACAGGCGGAAGGCGAGCCAGATCGATAGGACTATGGCAACGAGCAACACTATGAGCATCGGCTGAACCATGCCCAAAGTCAGGGTTAGTATGGTATGCTGAGTTATCGAGACGCGAATAACGCTTCCGTCGGACAGCCGTCTCGCGCTGTACAGCGTCCGCTGGGCAAGCGTGTCGGAGGTGCGTCCGCTCTCCCCAACTCCCGTTTGCAGGGCTTCCCTGATCTCCTCCCTGTCGAGATGGTTTTCCATCTCCGCTATGTCGGCGCGGCTGTCATAAAGCACCGTGCCGTCCGCCGCCACCAGGGTGAACCGGTAATCCTCCAGCTCAAGCCCCTCAAAGAAGCTCACGCCCTCATGCTCGACCCCTTGCGCCGCAAGCTCGGTCTGGGCGGAAAGCCTGTCGAGCTGGGTTCGGTTGAAATATGTGTAGAAAGCGCTCATAATGATTATGACGGTGCAGAGCAAAACCGCCGCCGCCACCAGCACTATGGATCGGAAAATACGTTTGGTCATGCCTTAGCCTCCATTCTGTAGCCAACCCCGCGCACGGTTTCGATGCAGTCCCCCGCCTCCTTGAGCTTGCGGCGCAAAGTTCTTATGTGTACGTCCACCGTCCGGGTTTCTCCAAAATAGTCGTCCCCCCAGACGTCCAAAAGCAGGCGCTCGCGGGTAAAAGCCGTCCCCTCATGGCTCATCAGAAGCTTTAAAAGTTCAAATTCCTTCAAGGTCAGCTCGACCCTTTCCCCATTCACCTTAACCGTATGCGCGTCTATATCGAGAACGACGCCGCCGCTCTGCAATACGTCCTGCCCGCGCCCTGCGCAACGCCGCAAAACCGCCTTCACCCGCGATACCATCTCCATCATTCCGAACGGCTTGGTGAGATAGTCGTCCGCGCCCAGGTCGAGGTTTTGCACCTTGTCGTACTCCTGCCCCTTCGCGGTAGCCATGATAACGGGAATATCGCTGGTATCGGGACGCGCTTTCAGTTCTTGAAGGAGCTTCGTTCCGTCCATGCCGGGCAACATTATGTCCAGTATTATCAAATCGGGCTTTTCCGTCTCCAATTGCTCCAGCATCGCAAAAGCGTCCCTGAACCCCCGCGCCTCGAATCCCGTCGATTTTAAGGTGTAGACCTCGATATCCAAAATTCCGGCGTCGTCTTCCACGCACCAAATCATTGTTCTTCCCCCCTATGCACTCCCGTGAGCGAAAACTCGACCCATTCCGCGATGTTCACCGCGTGATCCCCGATGCGCTCAAAATACTTGGCTATCATCAAAAGGTCGAGGGCGTAAACCCCCTCCTCCGGCTTCTCCCTTATCATCTCGATCAGCGATGCTTTTACGCTTTGGAACAGCGCATCCACCACATCGTCCTGTTCCATCACCCGCACCGCAAGCTCCAAATCCCTTTTTACATAGGCGTCGACGCTTCCGGTCACCATCCGCTTGGTCTCGTTTGCCATCTCGCCTATATAGGCGCAGTCCGCCGCGGAATGACCGTTCAAAAAGCCGATTATCTCCGCTATATCGTCCGCCTGATCCCCTATGCGCTCCATGTCGGTTATCATCTTGAGCGCTGCCGAAATCTGCCTCAAATCCCTCGCAACCGGTTGCTGTTGAAGCAGAAGCCTCAGGCAAAGATTCTCTATCTCGCGCTCCATCCGGTCGATCTCAGCGTCGATGGGGCCAACCCTGCCGGCGATTGCGGCGTCGCCCTCGATAAGCGCTTTCGCCGCCAGCGAGATAACCTCCTCACAGCGCGCTCCCATCTCTATAAGCTCTACGTTTAACTGCTCCAGTTGCGCGTCAAACCTGTTTCTCATTATCCGAACCTCCCTGTGATATAATCCTCCGTGCGCTTATCCACGGGTGCGCTGAACAGCCTTTCGGTCTCGCCGTATTCTATCAGATCGCCGAGCAGGAAAAACGCCGTGCTGTCCGATATCCTCACCGCCTGCTGCATATTGTGCGTGACGATGATTATAGTATACTTGCTTTTAAGCGTGACGGCAAGGTCCTCTATCTTCGAGGTTGAAATCGGATCTAAGGCGCTCGTCGGCTCATCCATCAAAAGCACCTCCGGTTCCACCGCCAGCGCCCGCGCAATGCACAGCCGCTGTTGTTGTCCGCCCGATAGCCCCAGCGCCGGTTTTTTCAGCCTGTCCTTGACCTCGTCCCAGATTGCCGCGTCCCTGAGCGCGCGCTCGACGATATCGTTGAGCTTCGCGCTGTTCCTTATCCCGTGCGTCTTGGGCCCATAGGCTACGTTGTCAAAGACGCTCATCGGGAAGGGATTGGGCTTTTGAAACACCATTCCCACCTCCTTGCGCAGTTCGTTGACGTTCACCCCCGCGCCGTAGATGTTCTCGCCCTTGTATGTAACCTCGCCGCTGATTCTGACCCCGGCTATCAGGTCGTTCATGCGGTTCAGCGTCTTTAAGAAGGTGGATTTTCCACAGCCCGACGGCCCGATAAGCGCCGTTATGCGGTTCTTCTCTATATTCAGCTCCACGTCCTTCAGCGCCTGCGTTGAGCCGTACCAAAGGCATAGGTTTTTAGTTGTGATAATTGGGTTCATCTTGTCCTCCTTCGTTTAAAGTAGCCTCCGATCCACGACGCCGAAGCGTTGATAAGCAGAGTAAGTATCATAAGTATGGCGGCTATGGCAAAGGCGACCTCAAATTCGCCCTGTTCCTTGGCATAGACGTAAAGCGCAACCGTCAGGCTCGCCCCCGAACGCGACAGCCCCTCGATAAAGCCGTTCAGCGTATGCGCAAACCCCGCCGTGAACAGAAGCGCCGCCGATTCTCCGAGTATTCGCCCCACGGAGAGGATACAGCCGGTTATTATGCCGTCCACGCTGTTAGGCAATACGACGGTGCGAATCACGCGCCACTTGCCCGCGCCCAGTCCAAAAGCGCCCTCGCGGTATCCGTTCGGAACGGTTTTTAAGCTCTCCTGCGTCGTCCTCATCACCGTGGGCAGGTTCATTATAACCAGCGTGAGCGAACCCGCAAGCAACGAGGTTTGAAGGCCGCAAAACTGGCAAAAGAACAGCATTCCCACCAGTCCGTAGATTATCGACGGTATGCCCGAAAGCGTCTCCGAGGCGAATTCTATCGCGCTTACAAGGCGCTTGCTTTTGCAATACTCGTTAAGGTATATCGCCGCGCCCACCCCGAGCGGAAGCACTATGACCAGCGTGGCAATTACGATATAGAGGGTGTTCAGCAGGTCGGGAAGGATTCCGATGGAGTCGTTTAAATAGCTCGGCGAGGTACTCAAAAGCTTCCAACTGATATTCGGAATGCCGCGAACAAGCACATAGCCGATAAGGAACAATACGAGGGCGCAGGTGACCGTTGTAGCCGCAAGCATGAGCGTCTTCATAATTAAGCCATACGCCGTTCTTCGCTTGGATGCGTTCTTCGTCAGCATATCAGCCCTCCTTTTTGCGCTTCAGCAAAAAATTCAGCGCGGCGTTGATGAGCATGATGAACAAAAACAACACGAGCGCTATCGAAAACAGCGCCTGCCGCTGTAAGCCCTCCGCCGCATACGACATCTCCCCCGCCACCGCCGTGGTTAAAAAGCGGACGCTCTGGAAAAGGGACGGCATATTCGCCACGTTTCCCGAAACCATCATCACCGCCATAGCCTCGCCTATCGCCCTGCCAACTCCCAGCACCACCGAGGCGGCTATTCCGCTCCTTGCCGCCGGCACCGAAACGCGGAAGTAGGTTTCAACCGGAGTTGCGCCCAGCGCCAGCGAAGCCTCCTCATACTCCTTTGGAACCGCCTCGAGCGCCGTGAGCGAGACCTTTATAATCGACGGGAGAATCATGACCGAAAGCACCACTATCGCGGCGAGCAGGCTCGCCCCGTCCGCAACGTTAAAGATGTTGCGGATGGCGGGAACCAGCACGAGCATTCCAACCAGCCCGTAAACCACCGAAGGGATGCCCGCTAACAGGCTTACAGCCGACGACGCCACGCTCTTTATCCGCGCCGGCGCAACCTTGGCAAGGTATACTGCGGTGAAAAAGCCTATGGGAACTCCAATCAATATCGCGCCCGCCGTCCCGTACACGCTCGTGAGAATGAACGGCAGTATTCCAAATTGCGGGTCTTCCGCCGTCGAAGCCCATGTTTTTCCGAACAGGAAGTCTATGAGCCCTATCTCACGAATCGCGGGGATGCCCGATATTATCAGATACACGGATATCAGCAGAACACAGCCCACCGTCACGAGTCCGAGCAGCAGGAAAACGCCGTGAATCGCTCTTTCAAGGCGTTTGTTCTTCCTGCCGCGGATATTCCTCTTTTTATCCGAACGCTTCATATGCTTCAGTTAGCGGGAACCGCGCCGGCGGCGGAAATTATCTCAGCGGCATTTGGGGAGGTTATGTAATCGAAGAACGCCTGAGCGTCCGCGCTTAGCTCGGAGCCCGCTTTGGTTACGAGCAGGAACGGGCGCTGTACCTTATAGCTTCCGTCCTTCACCGCGTCCTCACTGGGAATAACGCCGTCCACCGATATCATCTTTACGTTGTCCTTGATAGCCGCCAGCGAGGCGTATCCGATTGCGTTCGGGTTGGATGCGACCGTGGTTATTACGTCGCCTGTTGAGGTCAGCTCCTGCCTATATGCGCATTGCTCCTCCACGCCGACGATGCTCTCAAAGCCGTCGCGCGTGCCGCTTCCTGCCTCCCTGCCTATAAGCACTATGCTCCCGCTTTCGCCGCCAAGCTCACTCCAGTCGGTGATTTCGCCCGTGAATACCGCCGCAATCTGCTCCAGCGTCAGAGCCGCAACCGGGTTGTCGGGATGGACGATTATCGCAATCCCATCGTAGGCAAGGATAGTTGCGGTAAGTCCATTCGCTTCCTCCTCCGCCTTTAGATACCGGCTCGAAAGCCCGATATCACAGCGGCCCTCGGCTACTGCGGTGATTCCGCTTCCCGAACCGGTCGGATTATAGGTGACGCTCACGCTGTCGTTTGCCAGCATATAGGCCTCCGCAAGCGAGCCTATAACCTTCTCCATCGAGGTGGATCCGTCCGTGGATACCGAACCTCCCTTTGAACAGCCCGTTGCCAGCGACAGCGACAGGATTGCCATGACTGCAATTATCAGCATTTTTTTCATCGTTTTTTCTCCTCTTTTCTTTCCTCTTTGTACTATTATTCCTTCATTTCCCATGATAAACTTCCAAGGTAAAATGAAAAAGCAAGCTTATGTTAAATCGCGGTAAAATGAGCAAAAAATGCGCCGTTTTTTAGAAAAATTCCCGTTTTTCCCCCTCTCCTTTGCAATCCACGCCCTATTCCGCTCAGGGCTTGCTATTTTTTGAAGAATGTGTTAACATTAGCAAAACATACAAATAGGATGGTTTGGCGATGGAGCTTGTTCTTCGCGAAAAAAGATTTCCCTCGGCTACGGGTCTTTGCGATTGCAGATACCGCGTCTGGCAACCTGCGGAGGTTCGCGGCGCGGTGCAACTCACGCACGGCATGGCCGAGCATATCGACAGATACGATGAGTTCGCGAGATATCTGGCAGGCGAGGGTTTTTTAGTCTACGGCATGGACAATCCCGGGCACGGCAAGAGCATAGGAAAGGATATGCCTTTGGGCTTCTTTGGCGACGAAAACGGCTGGAGAAACCTGATCTTGGACATGAGAACCCTGTATAATCGCATGAAGGCGGACTATCCCGCCACGGCGTTCATCCTGTTTGGGCACTCCATGGGCTCCTTTATGGCGCGAAGCTACTCTGCCCGCTTCCCCGGCGACTTTGAGGCCTATGTTTTTTCGGGAACCGCCGGAAAGAATCCCGTCGCCAAACTTGGAAGATTCCTTGCCAACCGCGAGATAAAGAAGGGGCTGGGACGGCAACCGAGCCTGTCGCTCCACAAGATGAGCGTCGGCGGCTATAACAAGAAGTTTAAAAACGCCAAAACCCCAAACGACTGGCTGACGCGGGACGAGGCGATAGTATCGCGCTATGAAGCCGATGAAAAGTGCGGCTTCCCGTTTACTGCCTGCGGAATGCGGGATATGCTCGACGGGCTGATTGAAGTTTCGGACAAGGGCTGGGCAAAGGCCGTTCCGAAGAAGCCCATCCTGCTTATCGCCGGCGATCACGACCCCGTCGGCTCATTTGGAAAGGGCGTTTTGCAGGTTAAGAACCGGCTCGAAGCGAGCGGGCACGAGGTGTGCTGTAAGCTCTATGAAAACGGCAGGCATGAAATGCTTAACGAATTGAACAGGGACGAGGTTTTCGGAGACGTTCTGCTGTTTTTGGAAACCGTTACCGCTATGGGAGAGATTGAATGAGCATACTGGTATATTCGGACAAACAGACGGCAGCCGCCGCGGCGGCGACCTTGATAGCCGCCCAGCTCATAGAAAAGCCGTCGACCGTTATAGGAATGGACTATGACGAGGCGCTCCATCCGGTTTACGCCTCTTTGGCGGCCATGACCGGAAACGGACTGCTCGATTGGAGCAGGATTCGCCTTTTTCAGCTCTGCGAGTATCTGATCTCCGAGACGGCGTCGACCTCGGTTCGCGACCGCCTCTTTGAACTGCTTTACGAGCCGGCGCATCTGCTTGCACAGCAGTATTATTTGCCGCCCCGTCAGAGTGAAAACTGGGCGCTTGCCTGCAACGATTTTGAGGAGAGCATCCTAAGCCTCGGCGGAATGGATATTGCGCTCCTCACGATTAAGGACGACGGCGGACTGCTGTTTAACGGAACCGGCGGCGATCTCGCCCCCATAACCCATGTGGAGGCCTACAAGGGCGCCAAGGCGATATGCGCGGGGCTGACCACGGTGATGATGGCGAAGAAGCTGGTGGTTATCGCCACCGGCAAGGACAAGGCTCAAGCCGTGTCCCGTTCGCTCAAGGGTTCCGTTGGCGATTCGGTTCCCGCAAGCCTTTTACAGCTTCATGCCAACGCTGTGTTTATTCTCGATGAAGAAGCGGCTTCTATGCTTTAAAATAGAATCAGGAGGATGATTTATGTCTGGACATTCAAAATGGGCGAATATAAAGAATAAAAAAGAAAAGACCGACGCTCAACGGGGCAAGATATTTACCAAGATCGGACGCGAAATCGCGATAGCCGTTAAGGAAGGCGGCGGCGGAGACCCGTCGAACAATTCCAAGCTTCGCGACGTTATCGCCAAGGCTAAGGCGAATAATATGCCCAACGACAACATAATGCGTTCGATTAAGAAGGCGACCGGCGAGGGCGGCTCGGTGAACTATGAGGAGGTCGTCTACGAGGGCTACGGCCCCGGCAATCTCGCCGTCATAGTCAACGTGCTGACCGACAACCGCAACCGCATCGCCGCGGAGATGAGGCATATCTTCTCCAAAAGCGGCGGCAATATCGGAGCGAGCGGCTCGGTTGCATGGATGTTTAACAAGCGCGGCGTTATCGTCATTGAACGTACCGCGTTGATGGACGAGGATGAGGTTATGATGCAGGCGCTTGAGGCCGGAGCGGAGGACTTTGAAGCTAAGGACGACGCCTTTGAGATTTACACCGCGCCCACGGACTTTTCGAGCGTTCGCGAACAGCTCGAAGGTTGCGGCTATGAGTTTATCTCCGCCGAAATCAGCATGCTTCCGCAGAATACCGCGAATATTTCCGATCCGGAGACGATTGAAAAGATCGAGCGTTTTTTGGAGAGGCTCGACGATAACGACGACGTTCAGGAAGTCTATCACAACGGGGTGTTCCCCGACGACGAATAAGGAACGAACCTTTTACAATATACTAAATCAGCAGGAGGAGCTTTATGGCTACTGAATCCGTTAATAGTCTGGGCACGATTACCATACCGGAAGATTTGATCGCAAGTATCGCCGGATATGCCGCCGTTGAGAACTATGGCATTGTCGGAATGAGCTCAAAGAAGGCGATAGATTCGATAATCGACCTGTTCGGCCGTGACAATTTGAAAAAGGGCGTAAAGGTTGAGGCGGTGTCCGTAAACGAAGTGGACATTCATCTCTACGTTACGTTGCAATACGGGGTTTCTTTGCCTGCCGTAGCGCAGAATGCGAAGGATAACGTTAAATACCGCGTGGAGGAGATGACGGGCGTATCCGTGCGCAACGTACATATCCATGTGGAGAATATCCGCGTTCAGGATTGATAGGTTGGAGGTACATTCATTGAATATTACGACGATCAATGGTGCTATGCTCCGAAATATGTTTCTGAGCGGGGCTGCACTTTTGGAGCAGAATAAGGCGCACATTGATGCGCTCAACGTTTTCCCCGTGCCCGACGGGGACACGGGAACGAATATGTGCATGACGATGCGCGGCGCGATTAAGGAGTTGAAAACCCTGCCCGACGATATAAGCGTCGATCAGGTTATGACGGTTGTGGCTTCCGGTTCCCTGCGCGGCGCGCGCGGAAACTCCGGCGTTATCCTGTCCCAGCTCTTTCGCGGCTTTGCCAAGCGCGTCAAGGGCAATGTCGAGCTGGATGCGTCCACCTTTGCGCTGGCGCTGAACGACGGAACGCAGGCCGCTTACAAGGCGGTTATGAAGCCCCGTGAGGGTACCATCCTCACCGTTTCCCGAATGATGGCAGAGGCCGCCGCCCCGTTTGCGAACGGCAAGAATCCAAACGTGAACGAGCTGTTTGATACCATCCTTGAGGCGGGTGAAACCGCGCTCGCTCTTACCCCGACCCTGCTCCCCGTTTTGAAGGAGGCGGGCGTGGTCGACTCGGGCGGCAAGGGACTGCTGATAATCTATCGCGGCTTCGCCGCCGCGCTCTCAGGCGAGGATCTCAGCGAGATTGAAATTGCGGTTGAGGAACCGGTCGAGACGAACGAACAGGCGGATTTGGAGTCCTTTACCACCGATACGATAGAATTTGGCTACTGCACGGAGTTTTTCATCGTGCGGCTCGTTCCGGGCTTCTCCGAAAAGGATTTGGATGTTTTCCGCGAGCATTTGATGCGCATAGGCGATTCCGTCGTCGTAGCAAGCGACGCGGATATGGTTAAAGTTCACGTCCACTCCGACTGCCCCGGCAAGATACTGCAAATGGCGATGCGCTATGGCGAGCTTGACCGCCTGAAGATTGAGAATATGCGCGAGCAAAACCGCCAGCTTTTGGAAAACCGCAGGCGCAACGAGGCTGAGTATGCGATGATAGCCGTCAGCACGGGCGAGGGAGTCAACGCCATCTTCTCGGATCTGTCGGTCAACAAGATTATCCAGGGCGGGCAGACGATGAATCCCAGCATTGATACCATCGTCAATGCTATTAGGCTCGTGAACGCAAGAAATGTTTTTGTGCTTCCGAACAACAGCAACATAATCCTCGCCGCAGAGCAGGCAAAGGAGCTTTGCGACGTCAACGTTATCGTTTTGCCGACAAAGACGATTCCCCAGGGAATAGCCGCGGCTATGACTTTCAACCCCGACGACGGGGTTGAGGAAAACAAGGCCAATATGCTCGAAGCGATAGAGCAGGTCATTTCCGGCGCCATCACCTATGCCGTCCGCGACACCCAGTATAACGGAACTAAGATCAACTCCGGCGATATAATCGGGATAATGGACGGCGATATCGTTGTGGTCAACGGCGAGGTGGACGAAGCGGGGCTGATGTTGCTCAGAAAGATGATAGCCAAGCGCGCGCAAAGCGACCCCGTTGTAACCCTGTTCCACGGCGAATCGGTGGATAAGGAACGCGCCGAAGCTCTCGCAGAGCAGGTAAACGAGGAGTTTCCCGATGCGGAGGTATTGATACAGGACGGCGGCCAGCCCTTGTATTATTACTACTTCTCGGTGGAGTAAATTCAATCGACTTTTTTGGGCTTCCGCCGAGCTTGCCCCGGCAGGAAGCCCGCAAGGGCCGCTGTGACGGCTCTTATTTTTTATAGCTATGGAACTTACCGATATAAAGGGAATAGGCAGGCGCAGGGTCGAGCTGTTGAACCGGCTGGGTTTGTTTACGCTGGAGGATATTCAAAGCTTTTGGCCGGTGGCTTATATAGACCTGTCCAATCCAAAGCCGGTGAGCGAGCTTTTGGAGGGCGAAAATACCACCATCCGCGTCAGGCTCGTTTCCAAGCCGCAGGTTTTTTACAAGGGCAAGCTATCCATCGTCAGCTTCACGGCGGAGGACGAGAGCGGGCGGATTACGCTCCGCTGGTTCAACCAGCCCTATCGCGCTAATCAGCTTCCCGTAGGCGGCTGGGTTTTTGCCACCGGCAGGCCCGCAAAAAAGAAAGGCTGGTCGATGGCGAACCCCGCCATCTCGATGGGCGGAGGCGGCATAACCCCGATTTATGAGAGCTGTACCGGCCTGTCGCAAACCATCTTTAAAAACTGCGTCTCTGAGGCGCTCGAACGGGTTCCCGTATACGAAAGCCTGCCCTTTGAAGTTTTGGAGCGCTATTCGCTCATGTCCCGCCCCCGTATGGTTTTTGAATTACACCGCCCGACCTCAAGCGAGACCCTGCGCTCGGCTATGGAGCGCCGCGCCTTTGAAGAAGCTCTGATCTATCTGTTGATTGTCGAAGCGCAAAAGGACGAGCGCAAAAGGCACGTTGGCGTCAGCTTTGAAGTCGACGGTATAAAGGAACGCTTTTTGAAAAAGCTCCCGTTTGAGCCAACCAAAGCGCAGCTTCGGGTTATGGACGAGGTCGCGGCGGATATGTCCCGCCCCCTGCTGATGAACCGCCTTATTCAGGGCGACGTTGGCTCCGGCAAGACTATGATAGCCGAATTTGCGCTGGCTATCGCCGCCGCAAACGGCTATCAGGGCGCTTTTATGGCTCCGACCGAGATACTTGCCCGACAACACTATGAAACCCTAAAGCGCCTGTTTGGAAGAACCTGCGGGCTTTTGCTCGGAAGCGATACGGCGCATGAGCGAAAGCTGATAAACGAGAGAATCAGAAGCGGCGAGCTGAGCGTAGTCGTCGGAACGCACGCATTGCTTGGCGAGTCCGTGGTTTTTGACAAGCTCGGGCTGGTGGTTACCGACGAGCAACACCGCTTTGGAGTGGCGCAACGCGCAAAGCTCCTTCAAAAAGGGCTCAGGCCCGATACGCTGGTTATGAGCGCGACTCCGATTCCGAGAACGCTCTCCTTGATACTTTACGGCGATTTGGATCTGTCGGTCATCGACGAGCTTCCCAAGGGACGCAGGAGCGTCAAGACGCGCTTTATCCCCGCCGCTAAGCGCGACGCCCTGTACTCCTATCTCTGCGAGGACGCAAAGAGGGGCAATCAAAGCTATGTGGTTTGCCCGCTTATAGAGAGCGCCGGCGACTCCGACCTCGTTTCGGCGGTGGAGCTTTATTCTGAACTTCGGGAGAGATATCCGGACATTAGCTTCGGCCTGTTGCACGGCAGGATGCACGAAAGCGAAAAGAGCCGCGTGATGCAAAGCTTTCAGGCGGGCGAAATATCGGTGTTGATAGCGACTACGGTTATCGAGGTGGGAATCGACGTTAAAAACGCGGTCAATATGGTTATAGAGAGCGCCGACCGCTTCGGCCTTGCCACGCTTCACCAGCTTCGAGGCAGGGTTGGGCGCGGGGACAAGCAATCCTATTGCTTCCTGCTTGCGGACGAAATCGAGCCGCGTCAAAACGAGCGGATAAGCGCTTTGCTCTCCACAAACGACGGCTTCGAGCTGTCCGAGATGGATCTGAGCATACGGGGCGCGGGCGAACTGCTCGGAACGCGCCAGCACGGGGACGAAGCGCGCTGGAAGAACCTTGCGGCGATGCCTCCGGCGGTATTGAGCCGGGCGAGCGAGGCGGCGAAGGACATCTTGGCGATGCCGAGCGCGGTCAATTTTGAATTGATTCAAAGGGCGGCCGCGACCTTTGCCGAAAGGCGCGATATCGTTTTAAACTGAATTGTAAAACCGTCATTGCAACGAATATAAAATAAAGCGCCGGCATGATTCCGGCGCAAATATTTTGTAGTAACAGGGATCAGGCAAGTTTTTTTGCCAGCTGTGCCTTTTTGCGATCGGCGTTGTTCTTGTGAATCACGCCTTTTGCGGCAGCCTGATCGACGGTCTTAACCGCCAAAGTATAAGCTGCTTCGATGGCTTCCTTATCGCCTGCTGCGATCGCCTCGTCAAAGCGACGAATGACGGTCTTAATCTCCGACTTTGCCATGCGGTTACGCAGGTTCTGCTTCTCGGAAATCTTTGCACGTTTGATAGCGGATTTAATGTTAGCCAAAGCATTTTACCCCCTGGTCATATTATCCGAAGCGGGAATCCGCTCGAACAGGCGCTATTCTACCACAGCAAAGGCAAAAAAGCAAGCATTATTTTACAAAACGCAAATTTTTCGACCGTCGCGCCGAACCGGCGCCCATGCTAAGGCTCAGTCGTTCCTCAACATATGCTCCGCGTGTTCAAGCGCCGCCTTGTCGCGCCCGTCGCTGCCCATGATTCTGGCAAGCTCAGGCGCGCGCTCGGATTCGGAAAGCAGTCTTACCCGCGAGCGCGTACTGTCGCCAAAGACCTCTTTATAAACTATGTAATGCCTGTCCGCCCGCGCCGCTATCTGCGCAAGATGCGTGACGCAGAGCAGTTGATGCGACCTCGACAGCTCCTCCATCTTCTTTGCCACTTCGTTGGCTATCAGCCCGGATATCCCCGTGTCGATCTCGTCGAAAATCAGGGTGTCGATATGGTCGCTTGAGGCAAGCACGACCTTGAAAGCGAGCATGATTCTGGAAATCTCGCCGCCCGACGCAACCTTAACCAGCGGCTTTAGCGGTTCGCCCCGGTTGGCGGATAGATAGAATTCGGCCTCGTCAATCCCGTTCTCCGAAAGCTGTTCGGCAGGGACGCGCTCGAACTCAACCGAAAACCTCGCGTTGGGCATTCCAAGCGCGGCAAGCTCAACTGCAAGCGCGCCCTTGAGCGCTTGCGCCGCCTCCTGCCGACGGGAGGACAGCTCCAAACAGAGCTTTTCAAAATCGTCCCGCGCCCTTTGCTCAACCTTTTCGAGCTGTTCTAAATTTGCCTCCCCCATCAGAAGCTCGTCCCTCTCCAGCGCAAGCCTGTCACGATAGTTTAGAATCTCGGCTATGCTCGCCCCATATTTGCGCTTGAGCGAATGGATCAGCGCCAGCCGGCTCTCCGCCTCCTCCAAAAGCCGGGGATCGAACTGGAACGAATGCACCGCGTCCCTAAGGGTGAACCCCACGTCCTCGAGGGTGTAATAGGCTTCCTCCAGCCGCTCATATGCCGCCTTGTACTCGGGATCGAATTCGCAAAGCGGACGCAACGCCGCACGAGCTTCAAAGAGGCCCGGCAGGCTTCCGTTCTCCCCGTTCAGCCGCTCGTGAGCCGCATTCAGCCCTTCGGATATCTCCTCGGCGCTCTGCATTCGCTTCTTCTGCGCCTCCAGCTCCTCCTCCTCGCCCGCCTTTAACCCGGCGGCTTCGATCTCTTTTAGCTGATAGGCTATCATCTCCAGCCGCCGCTCCCGCTCGCGTATGCTGTCGAGCAGCGCCTTCTTCCTCCGGTATGCGTCCGCCGCCTCGTCCCGCTTCGCGGCGAGCCTGTCCATGAGGCCGTCGCGGTTGCTTTGCGCATAGCTGTCGAGCAGTTCAAGATGAGTGCGGCTGTTGAGAAGGCTCTGATGGGCATGCTGACCGTGCATATCGCAGAGCAGATCGCCCAGTGCCTTTAATTCCGCCGCCGAAACCAAGGTGCCGTTTATCCGGCAACTGTTCCTCCCGCTGAGGCTCAGCTCGCGATAGAGCGTTAGCTCCTCCCCCTCGTACAGCTCCTGCCGCCTTAAATACTCCGCCGCCGGCCCGTCCTTATCCACGGTAAAAACCGCTTCGACGCTCCCCCTCTCCGCGCCGCTTTGAATGCTCTCGCGGCTTGCGCGCTCCCCCAGCACAAAGCCCACGGCCTCTATCAGGATCGTTTTGCCCGCGCCGGTCTCGCCCGTAAGCGCAGAAAAGCCTGCATCGAACTCGACGTCAAGCTTATCTATGAGCGCAATATTGGATATATGTATCCTCTTTAGCACGGGACTGCCGCCGCTTAGGATTTAAGCATCTTCTGAAAACGCTTAACTATCTCCGCAACGTTCTTGCCTTCGCGGATCGCAACAAAGATCGTATTATCTCCGGCTATCGAACCGGCGATTTCCGGCCACTTCAGCGAATCTATCGCCTCGCCGGCAACGGAGGCGCTGCCAGCCATAGTCTTGACGACGATGATGTTGCCCGCGCTGGTTACCGACATTACGCAGTTGGCAAACAGGCGGATAAAGCGTTCCTGCATATCGGACTCGGCCTTGTCCACCGTCGCGTACTTATACCGGCCCTCGTTAGTCAGCACCTTTATAAGGCGCAACTCCTTGATGTCGCGCGAAACCGTCGCCTGAGTTACGGTAAAGCCCAAAGTGGACAAAATTCCCGCAAGCTCCTCCTGCGTCTCAACGTTCTGAGACGTAATGATCTTCATGATTGCCGAATGTCTTTTTGTTTTCATAGCCACCTCTAATCCTTTTACTACCTCAACTTCTGTTGAATGCTGAAAAATAAGTTTCTTTTGGCAAACCGGACGAACGAAACCGTTTTGTCCGAACTGCCGAGCATGATTTTGTCGCCGGTATGCACCTCGGCTATCCTCGTTCCATCAGCGGCGACCATGCCCATTCCCTTGACCTGCAGGCAGATTTCAGCCTCGCAGGATGCGACTATCGGGCGCATATGAAGCGTATGCGGGCAGATCGGCGTGATAACCACCGCGTCAAGCCCGTCCGCTATTATCGGCCCGCCTGCGGAAAGCGAATAGGCAGTAGCGCCTGTCGGCGTGGCAACGACTATCCCGTCCCCAAATATCGTGCCAGCCGCCTCCCCGTCGATCGAAAGCTCCATCTCCGCAACGCCCGAAAAACTGTGCTTAAACAAAAGCACGTCGTTAAGGCAATGCACCTTGGCTCCCCCGTTGATCGAGCAGGCCATCATCCGCCTGGAATCGAGAGTATACCTTCCTTCGCGCAATAAATCAAGCGCATTTGAAAAATCTTCCTCCCGACACTCGCTCAAAAAGCCCACCCTGCCGAAATGAACCCCGAGCATCGGCAAGCCGCGCTCACAGCTTATCCCGGCATTGTGGATCAGCGAACCGTCGCCCCCAATGACAACGAGAATGTCCGAACCCTCGCCGCCGCCGTCGGACAGTCTCGAACAGTCGAAGCCTCTCTCTTGGGCAAGCCTCATAAGCCTTTTTTCCACCTCGATGGTTTGAGTCCGCTTAGGGTTTGCCGCAAAACAAAGATGCAACGCCGTTCAACTCCTGTCCCTGATGAATATAGCAAGCATATTATACATTCTTGCGGATAAAAATACAAGTCATTTGTGAATAATCTTTTAACAAATTTTTAGCCGGAATGGGCTTGTTCGACCGTTTTTTGGATCAAATCCGCCCAATCAGCCCTGCTTGTCCCGTTTTTGTCCCCGCCCTTTTGAAGATACAGCAGAAACTCGATATTGCCCTTCGGCCCGGTTATCGGTGAATAAGTAAGCCCCAAAACCGTATAGCCCGCCCCATCGGCAAAGTCCATAAGCTCCGCGCATACGCGCCGGTGAATCGTTTTGTCGCGAATCACCCCGTTTTTGCCAACCTCCGAACGCCCCGCTTCAAACTGCGGTTTGATAAGCGCCACCACCTTCGCCTCCGGAGCCAGGCAGTTAAAAAGCGGCGGCAGTATCAGGCGGAGCGAGATGAACGAAACGTCTATCGACGCGAAGTCCAGCGATGATTCAAACAACTCCGGCGACATAAACCTGGCGTTGGTTCGCTCCATTACAGCCACCCTCGGATCGTTCCTCAGCTTCCAATCCAGCTGACCGTAGCCCACGTCCAGCGCATACACGCGCTTCGCCCCGTTTTGAAGCATACAGTCGGTGAAGCCGCCGGTCGAAGCTCCGATATCCGCGCAGACCTTTTCACTAAGATCAATCGCAAAGCTCCTTATCGCCTTGTCGAGCTTTAAGCCGCCGCGGCTGACAAAGGGAAGCGCGTCGTCTTTAACCGTGATGCTCGCCCCCGCCTTAACCGCCTGCCCCGCTTTTTCAGCCTTAATGCCGTCCACATATACCGCGCCCGCCATTATCAGCGCCCGCGCTTTCTCCCGCGAGGGCGCAAGCCCGCGCTCCGTCATCTCGTTGTCAAGTCTGATTCCGTTCATTCTTCAACCGCCAGTTCCCTGAGCGCCGTCTCAATCCCCTTCTCGGTGAGCCCATACCATTCCCGCTGTCTGTCTATGCAAGCATGCGTAACCGGCTCGTTCGGCAGGCACAGCGTCCTCACCCGGCATGGGTTTAGCTCGTGCGCCAAAATGCCTCCGAGCGCAAGCACGTTTTCCTCAACCACCAGCACCTTGGAGCGCTTTTTTTGGATTTCATCCAACACCTCACGGTCGAGCGGGCTTAAGAACCTGGCGTGAACCAGCCCGACTCCGTGCTTCTTTGCAACCCAATGCGCTATCGGGAGCATCGTTCCGGTTGAGACCACTGTGACTTCGGCTATCGGAAGCTTTATCTCCCATTTGCCGTAAGCGACCGGGCTTGAAAGCTTCTCGCTCGGCAAAGTCCCACGGTTATACCGGACTGCGGACGGCCGCCCGCTGTCCACCGCCATATTGAGCATGACAGAAAGCTCCTCCAGCGTTGCCGGAGAATAGACGGTCAGATTCGGCATCGTGATTAAAAACGCCGGGTCGAATATGCCCTGATGCGTCTCCCCGTCCTCGCCTACGAGCCCCGCCCTGTCCACCGCAACGACCACCGGAAGATTTTGCAGGCAAATATCGTGCAACAGCTCGTCATAGCCGCGCTGTAAAAAGGAGGAGTAAATAGCAACCACGGGGCGAATGCCAACGGTAGCCATTCCCGCCGCCATCGTCAGCGCGTGTTCCTCCGCGATTCCAACATCGAAAAAGCGGCTCGGATATCGCTCGGAAAATTCGGAAAGCCCCGTGCCCGACGGCATCGCGGCGGTTATCGCAACGACGTCCTCGCGCCGTTGCGCAATCTCCAGCATGGTTTTGCCAAACACCTCGGAGCAGTTCATCTGCCCGGTGGTTCTCACCTTGCCGGTCATCACCGAAAACGGCGCTATGCCGTGAAAGCGTTCGGGATTCGTTTCGGAGAACGAATAGCCCTTCCCTTTTATCGTTCTCGCATGGACTATAACCGGCTTGTGAAGCTCCTTTGCGCTTCTCAGCATCTTTATCAGCTTTTTTATATCATGACCGTCCACCGGCCCCAGATATATAAGCCCGAAGTCCTCAAACGGGAGGTTGGGCATGATGAAGCGCTTAACCCTGTCGCGGGTTCGCTCCATGTGCCGTGACAGCCATTTGCCCCCGCGGCTCGTATCGAGCGTGCGGACTAAGCAACGCTTGAACCGGACATAGCCCTTGTTCGTCCGGAGCTTGGTTAGCCTCCGGTTCACCGCCCCGACGTTTGGGGCTATCGACATCTCGTTGTCGTTCAAAATCAAAACCAGCGGAAGCTCGTAATCGTCAATATCGTCCATCGCCTCCATAGCCAGCCCGCCGGTCATGGCTCCATCGCCTATGAAGGCTACGCAACTGCCCTCCTCGTTGAGGAGCTTGCGCGCCCTCGCCATGCCGAGCGCCGCCGATATGGAGGTGCTTGCATGGCCGGTATTGAAAGCGTCATGCTCGCTCTCCTCGCGCTTAGGAAAGCCGGAGATCCCGCCCTCCTGGCGCAACAGGGCGAACTGCTCGCGCCGTCCCGTTAAAATCTTGTGGGCATAGGACTGATGCCCCACGTCGAATACTATCCTGTCCCTTGGGCTGTCGAACACATAGTGCGTGGCTATTATCAGCTCGATTGCGCCGAGGCTTGACGCCAAATGCCCGCCCGTATTCGACACGGATTCTATCATAAAGCCGCGTATTTCAGCCGCGAGCTGATCGAGCTGGTTTATACGAAGCTTTTTTAAGTCGTCGATTCCGTGGATTGAATCCAATAGTGAATAAGCCATCATTCACTCCTTTTTTTGATGCTGACAACCAGCGTCTTCAGCTCCTCCGACGCGGGAAAGTCCTCCAGCGCGGCCAGCGCCTCATCGGCTAAATCCTTTATCCTGTCCTCCGCCGTTACTAAACGCTGATCCCCGTCCAACACATCGTCCGTGAGCTGGAACAACAGCCCCAGCTTTTCTCCGAACAGCTTGAGCTTATTATACTGCTCCGCCGTGCAACCTTCAAGCTTGGCGGCGCACAGTATTCCCGAGAGCATCAGCGCGCCGGTCTTTTTCCGATACAGCTCCAACAGCTTCGCTTCGGAATCCACCGTTTCGCAGAGGTCGTATCTCTGCCCCTCCACCATCAACAGCGCCGCCCGAAATATCTCCGCCTTCGCCTCGTCCCCGCCCTCGACACGCGAGAGCGCAAGCGCGGCAAGCGTCAGCAGGGCGTCCCCTGTGAGGATGGCTTCAGCCACGCCGAACCGCTTATGGCAGGAGGGTTTTCCGCGCCTGAAATCATCGTTGTCCATTGCAGGAAGGTCGTCGTGAACCAGCGAATAGGCGTGTATCAGCTCTATGGCGCAGGCAAACGGCAGAGCGCGCTCAACGCTTCCGCCGAGCATCTGCACCGTCATAAGGCACAGCCTTGGCCGGATTCGCTTGCCCCCGTCCAAAACGCAGTATTTCGCCATCTCAAGGAGCTTTTCGTCTTGAATCTCGCGTTCGAGCAGCTCTCTTAACGCCGTTTCAAGCATCCGTCTTCTCCTTATTCTCATTCAGCCGCTTCTCGTAATCCGCAAGCTGTTTTGCCAAAGCCTCGTAGAGCTTAATTCCCTGCTCATAAAGGCTTATCATCTCGTTCAAGGGCACATTCCCGCTTTCGAGCCTGCCGACAATCTCCTCAAGCTCCGCGACCTTCTGTTCATAGGTTTTCCCGCTCATCCAAAGTCCTTTCCCGCACAACGGCGTTTGCCATGCCGTCTGCAAATCTAATATTCAACTCCTGATCCAAACTAAGCTCCTCCGCCCTGCAAATAAGGGCTCCGTCCGCCCCGCTCACCAGAGCGAACCCGCGCTTTAAAACCTCCCTCGGATTGCAGGCTTTAAGCCGCGCTCCCAGTTCGCTGAGGGCGGAATTTCGCTTGTTCAACAGCTCGCCCGCCCTTCTGTTGAGCCGTTCAAACAGCTCGCCGCTCCGTTGCTGTTCAAAAAGCAAAGTCAGCCCCGCCTTCTGCAAAGCCGGCGAATGCGCCAACAGCTCAAGCCGCGCCTTCTTCCGCTCTATTCCGCTTCCGAGCGCGTTATTCAGCCGTATCCTAAGCTCTAAGAGCCGCCTGAGCAAAGCCTCGTATTCGGGTACCGCCAGCTCTGCCGCCGCCGATGGCGTGGGCGCGCGCAGATCGGCGGCAAAGTCAGCGATCGAAAAGTCCGTCTCGTGTCCGACGGCGGAGATTATCGGGATTTCGGAGCGGTATATGGCCTCGGCAACCGGAAGCTCGTTGAACGCCCAGAGATCCTCCAGACTTCCGCCGCCCCGCCCGACTATCAAAACGTCGCAGACCCCCTCCGCATTCGCCGCGTCTATCGCCTTTGCAATCTCCTTCGCCGCCCCCACTCCCTGAACCGCGCAATGGTACAGCCTGTATGGCATCGTGGGAAAGCGGCGCTTGAGAATATTCAACATATCCTGGAGGGCGGCGCCCGTTTTGCTCGTCGCTATCCCAACGCAATTAGGAAGCGCCGGAATTGACCTTTTCCTTGCCTCGTCAAAATAGCCCTTTTTTGCCAGCTCCTCCTTGAGCTTCAAAAACTTTAAAAACAGCTCGCCCTCGCCGAGTTCCTCCATCCCTTCGCAATAGACTTGAAAGCTCCCGTCCTTTTGATAGAGCGACGCCTGACCGCTTATCTGAACGCGCACCCCGTCCTTGAGTGAAAAGCGGAGCTTCATCGCCGCCGAACGAAACATTACGCAACGAACCGCCGCTTTATCGTCCTTCAATGTGAAGTACAGATGCCCCGAGCTATGACGATGAAAGCCCGATATCTCGCCCTGAACCCGGAGGTTTCTCAGGTTCGGATCATGGCTTAATGTGAGCTGAACATATTCGTTTAATTCGCTTACCGAAAAAACCGCCTGTTCCATGCCGCCATTATAGCACAAAAGACCGAAAATGGAAATACAAACGCCGCCCGCATTATTTTGCAATCCATGCCTGCCACAACGCCGTTTCGCGCCGGATTTTAAGGCGCAAAAGAGCCGCCACAGCTCCCTTGAGGGCGAAATGGCGGCTAAACTCGCTAATTCTTTTTTTAACTAATCAGCTCATCCTATCCAACATACTTCAGGAACACATACAGCCTCGCCTGAGTCGTATCATCGCTGCTGTCATAGGCGTCGGCGCAGGTGTACAGCGTCAAGAACTGGTCGTTCGTGGAGACGGAAACCTTGAAGTTCACCTCGCTCCTTGTAAGCTGGGTATTGATCCAGTTTTGCACATTGCCGTCCGTTCCGCAGGAGGAGCTTATGTTGTACAACAGCGTTGAGGACGGCTCGTTCTCCGAAGTCTCATACATCGCCCACACCTGCCACTTGGTAAGCCCGAAGATGGAGATGTCGAAGATATAGTTGTCGGGATTGATGCTCGAACCATAATACTTCGCCCCGCTCTGCATCGTGTGCAGATGATGGAAATGCGTCTTGGTCGGCCTCGAATTGTGGCCCGTGACAACGATATTCTTCGCCAGCGTATCATAGTATGCCATCAGCGAGCCGCCGGCGGTTTCAAGTCCGTAGCAGGTATGATCGAAATAATACTGCCTGCCATAGGGGTCGTACATTATAGGTTCGTCTATAACGCGATAATCGCTTATCCCGATGTTCGCGGTATAGGGCCGGCTTCTATTGTTTTCCTTGCCGTAGAACGCCATGCGCACCCATCCGATTATGTCCTCGTTGTTCGCGGTATAATCGTAGACCGCTCCGTTGAGGCCGCGTTCCGTCTTGCCCTGCATATTTACGGTAATAAAGCGGAACGAGCGTTGAGGTATCGACGAGGTCCAAAACTCGCTTTCCGAATAGCTCGAATTGTTCGGGTTCAGCTCGTTAGTCCACAGACTGCGGTTGAGATAGTAGCCCATTATTCTTTCGTAGTTGGGATCGTCGTCCGGCACGATGAGGCCCTTGGTTCCCGCGGCGGGCAGTCCGTCCTTGTTAGTTGGCACCGGAGTTGCCGTGGGCGTTGGAGTTACCGTTGGAACAGCGGTGGGATCGGGCCAGATATTCAAATCGCTGATCAGCCTGACAATATATCTCAAGATGCGTGCAGCGTCGGACGCGGACACCTGCTCGTCAAAGGTGACGTCAGCATTCTTGAGCTGTATGTCGGTAAGATCCGTCAGCCGGACCAAATATCTCAGGATCATCGAAGCGTCCGCCGCCTCAATATTTCCATTAAGGTCGACGTCGCCCAGCGAGCGGTTGATAAACGGAGTTGGAGTTGGAGTTGGCGTTGGGGTCGCCGTCGGAGGGGGAGTATTGGTTATCGGCGGGGTAACCAGCGTTCCTCCCGAAGGCGGGAGAACCGTTTCCAGCTTGACTACATAGCGCAGTATCAGCGCGCTGTCCTGCGAATTCACTTCGCCGTCGCAGTTTGCGTCCGCATTTATCAGCGCTTGTCCCGTCAGTTCGCTGATGCGCACAACATGGCGCAAAACCGTCGCCGCATCGTTCGCCTCAATTGCTCCGTTCATATCTGCATCGCCTACTATCTGGCTTTCGGCGGCCGCCGCAAGCGGCATGGCGCAAAAAACGCCGATAGCCATCATCAGAACGAGCAAAAAAGAAATCTTCTTTTTCATTAGAATTCTCCCTTATTTTACTACCATTGATTATACTTTCTCCGGCTCAATCAGTCAAGAATGCAGGAAACTATTTACAAACCCATCACATTTTTGCCAGAAGCGCCGCTCATTCCTCCGTAAACGTAACGCCGTTTGCGCGGAGAAAATCCTTTATAACATCCACATGGATGCAGTTGCCCAGTCTGTATTCAAAGGTCTGAGCTTCCACCGGATTCCCGCTCGCGTCCTTCCTGTTCGGCGCATTGATAGTTTGCCTTATCGTAGCTATGGCAAACTGCATCCCGCAGACGACACCGTTCCTGTCAAACATCGGGCCTCCGCTGTTCCCCAACATACCGGGGGTGCTTGTCTCGATGGCGAAAAGCCTGTCGGAATCGCTGAGATAGCGGGTGATCATCCCGTCTACCGGAAAATAGGGGGTCGCCGTCTTTCCCTCCTGCGTGAACTCAATCCTGTCCTGCTCCTCGTTGAACCGATAGTTGGTAAACTCGGGGAAAGGATAGCTGAGGCGGCATACGCTCGTTCCCACCTTGGGCGCGCTCTTGGCAAATACGGCGTGGCCGTAATAGAGATACTTGCCGGGCGCGTTAAACTGAATCAGCGCCAGGTCATACTTTGGATGCGCCGTTATGGTAAAGCCTTTCTCGCCCTGCACACAGTTGACAAACGAGTTGCAAACCTGGGTGATCGAATCCTTTGTAAAGCCGTACCGCTTGGCAAGCAACTTCTCCTCGAATTGAAAGGTGGCGTCATGCTTCAGTCTGCTCCGCTCCGCCAAAAACTCCTTATACTTTTTGTCAAGCTGCTCGGCGGCAGGGAAAGTTGAGGCGACATGCTTCGCCGTAAGCGCCGTTCCCCGGTCGTTGACAAAGAACATCGTGCCGCAGTCCTTGATTATCGTGTTGTCGGGATACCTTCTGCGAATCGTATATATCGGACGGGTAAAGCCCGCTACCTTCTCTATTGCTGCTGAAAACACCTTCTCCGTCTCCTTTCGTTTTTATCAGTATATACCTTTTTTAAACTTATCGCAAGGAAATAAGGACAAGTTCACGCGGATTCCACAGTCGGGGAACTCCAACCGTGTTTCCCAGCCCCGTTGACACTATCATCGTGGTCGCGCCGCGGCGGTATACGCCCTTTGTATACTTTGGGAAAACCCCCTGCTCGGGCGAATACAGCCCGATTCCGAAGGGCCGCATCTGCCCTCCGTGCGCATGACCGCAGAGTGTCAGCCTGCATCCTGCGGCAACATAATCCTCGAATCTCTCCGCCCTGTGGGACAGCGTTACGGTGAGGCGTTCCTCCGTCTGCATGGCGGCTATACTCTCCACCGCCGCCCTCTCCATAGCTCCGGCTATCCGAAGCCTGCAATCGCCAACGGTTAAATCCACAAAGGCGTTGTCCAGCACGATTGCGCCCATTGTGGCGAATTTTTCCCGCCATCTCAAGCGCTCCCCTATCTCGCGTTCATGGTTTCCCTCTATACAAAACACCTTGAACCGCTTGGCGGCCTCCCGAAAAAAGCTTAAGGCGGGCCCCTCGTCATATGGGCGGTGCCTGTTGAAAAAATCTCCGGTGACTGCGATTAGGTCCGGTTTTTCCGCGCAAAGCCTGTGCAAAAGCTCGTCATTTTTGAACTCCTCGTTGTGCAGATCCGAGACCTGCGCTATTTTGAGCCCGCGCCCCTCTTTACAGGGATATTCGTATCGGGTAACGATTAGCTTCATCGGAGGCGCTTCACTATCCCGTCGTAGTCGTAATGCGGCTTCAGGCACCTGGAGCAATCCTTGATTCCGTTTTCCAAAACAACGTAGCATCCGCCGCAGTCCTCCCGGGCATACAGCGGACAGTAGCAGAACTGGCATGAGAAGCGTTCCGCGTCCTCGGTCGGATGGCAGGGAAAGAACTCGCATTGCAGATTTTGATAGAAACGGTGGTTTTGTATGGGCCTGCCCCGCTTGCCCCGCCACTCATCGCAGGTAATGGAATAGCACCACTCGTCTATTACCCTGCCGTCGAAGAACAGCGCCGTCGACGCAACGCCCTCAAAGCGGAACCCGCTCTTTTGAATTACCCGCCTGCTACGGTCGTTTCCGTTAAAGTGCCTGACGCTGATTATCTTAAGCTCCAGCTCCTCGAAGCCGAATTTCAATACCGCGTTGACCGCCTCGCTCATCAAGCCCCTGCCCCAATATGCTTCGCTCAGCACATAGCCCAGCTCCCGCGCCCAATCGGCTTTTCTCAGGCCGCCCGCATGCAGGCCTATTCCCCCTATGACTTTGCCCTGTTCGATATGCTCAATCGCCCAAACGTCCCCCGCCTTGGAAGCAAGGCTTATGTATTCCTCCGAATCGCGAAGGCTTGTGTGCGGATACCAGCCCGCATTCAGGCCGACCCGGGGATTTTGCGCGTATTCAAACAGGTCCGGAGCGTCCTCCATCGTCCATTCGCGCAGTTTGAGCCTTTCCGTGATAAGCGTTTTCATTGTGCCGCCCTCCAAAGATACTTCTCCAGATCCACATGCCCGTCGCAAATAACGACCCCTTCGCGCTCAAGCAGTTCTATTTGGCGGTTCTCGCCCCCGAAAACAAAGGCTTTCGACGGTTCGCCGCGCCGGTTTACCACGCGGTGACACGGGATAGTCGCCGGATCGGGATTGACGTGAAGCGCATAGCCCACGACCCGCGACCAGCGCGGATTCCCCGCAAGCCCGGCGATCTGGCCGTAGGTCGCCACCCTGCCACGCGGAATGCGTTTGACAACGGAATAAATGAGTTCAAAGCTGTTCATAACAAAATAATAGCACAATCGGAAAGGTTTGAAAAGGATAAAGTGACTTTTCTGGCTTTAGGGAGGGCACTCTAACAATAAATCCCGTCCGGATTATCCGAACGGGACGAACCGCGAAGTCTATCGCGACCTGGTACCCCCTCAGGGATTCGAACCCTGGACACCCTGATTAAGAGTCAGGTGCTCTAGCCAGCTGAGCTAAGGAGGCAAAAAATGGAGCGGGAGACGGGGCTCGAACCCGCCACCTCAGCCTTGGCAAGGCTGCGCTCTACCAAATGAGCTACTCCCGCGAACGAAGTTTATTATAAACAGTAATTTTTCGCTTGTCAACACCTTTATTCCAACTTTTTTGAAAAAAACGCGCTGTTGGCAACATAAGAAGCAGGCTTTGGGCATAAAAGCAAAGCGTTGCCCGCGCTTTTTGCGACCGGCACGATTAAAACGGTCAACGTGGCGCCGCGCTTGGCGCGCGAGTATGTCAAAATTTATCAGTAGGTCTTTGGCGGTCCCGGTATACGCGCTGTTGATCCTGCATTCGCCTTTGCATCTGTCTCCGTCTTTTCTCCCTCGCGAGCCTGCGTTTGCGCTCGTTCACCGCACGGATTATCAATACTGCGACGATCAGCAGAAGCACCAGGATAACTGCTCCGATTACCAGATAAAGGAGCCATGAGCCGTCTCCCTCCCCATCTCCGGAAGTCCCCGGCGTGGACGTTGGGCTTGAAATCAGCCCTGTCGTTCCGGACGAGGGATCGGCGGTTTGCAGTTCGGAGGCTGTGTCGGTGGGAAGCGGAGTGGTGGCTATAACGCCCTCCGCAACATCGCGGGAGGCTATAAGATTTGCCGAGAACAGCACCCTGTCCTCGAATACATAATCCACGGTGCCGACGATATCGCCGTTGCGCACGGGCGCATAGATCGTCGAGGTTTTTACAACCGCCAGCTCGGACAGCCGGCTCTTGAGACTGCTCATCGCGTTGGACATGAGCGAAATCGTGAGCGTTGAGTCTATTTGCGCGGCGGCGTCAAACTGGCCCGCATACGCGTCGGACTCGGCATAATTGTTCGCCTGCAACTGGAAGGTCGTCGGAAGCCCCAGCGTGATAAGCTCGGACACCGCGACCGTCTCAACCATGGAATCAAAGGCATAGTTGAACAGGGCGGCGGCGTCTTGGAAGCGGCGGGCGTTCCTTGCGTCCCGCTCCTCCGTTGTCATCGTGGAGTTGGTTTGCGAGCCGTTGAGCAAAACCGCTATAAGCGTTACTCCGTCGCGTTCAGCCGCGGCGACGAGGCATTTGCCCGCCTTATCGGTATCTCCGGTCTTTACCCCTATCGCATCCTCATAGAGGCAGGAGACGGGGGTATAGCCGTCGGAGGCGGGCAGATCCACGAGCAGGCGGTTGGAATTTTGCATCGTTCTCGAAGCGGACTTGTTAGTTTGCTCCGTCGTATAGGAGACGGTTCCCACTATCTCGCAAAAAGTTGTGTTTTGAAGCGCATAGGCGGTCAGTATCGCCATGTCGCGCGCCGTGGTATAATGCTCGTCCTTATGCCGGCCGTTGGGGGTGATGAAGTTGGAATTGGTCATCCCTATCTCGCGCGCCTTGCTGTTCATAAGGTCGGAAAATGCGTCCTGCGAGCCCGAAATATGCTCGGCTATGGCGACCGCCGCATCGTTACCGGATACGAGCATCAGCCCGTAGAGCAGGTCGCGCATGGTGCATTGTTCGTCGGTTATCAGCCCCATCAGGGAATTCTGGCTGGAGAAATCCGTTGCCGTCGCGCTGACGGTAACAACCTCGTCGAGCGAGCAACGCTCCAGCGCGATTATACAGGTAAGAATCTTCGTCGTACTTGCGGGATACGCCATCGCGTCGGCGTTCTTCTCCATGCCGTACAGGGCTACCGAAGGGTTCGCGGCGTCGACGACAATCGCGAATTCTTCATTGATGGATCCCATATCGTAGCCGTCCGCCAAAGCGGTCGGAACGGCGGCAAAAGAGCAGATGAACAGCAGGCACAGGAGCGCGGCAAGATACTTCTTTATCATAAACACCTCGATTACTAACTGGGTATTAGTTTACTTTTCTTTTCTACTGCTGTCAATGAGAAATTAACGGTAAATTGTAATAGATTTGTTGCAAAAGAAAGAATTTTTCCAAGGCCGCCTATAACGAAGCGCCTCCGTCAATCGACAAAACCTGACCCGTGACGGATTTCGCTTCGACAAGATACGCGCACGCCTCCGCAACATCATTTGGAGGTATCGGCAGGCCGCGAAGCTGTTCTATGCAGGCGGCGGCAAGCTCCTCATCGCTAAGATGGGCGTTCATTTCGGACAGCACCAAGCCGGGAGCTATGCAGTTCACCCGCACTTCCGTTGGGAGCAACTCCTTTGCAAGCGATTTTGTAAACCCAATGAGCGCCGCCTTCGACGCCGAATAAATGACCTCGCAGGAGGCTCCCACCAGCCCCCAGATGGACGCTATATTGATTATGCAGCCGTTGCGCCGCGCCGTCATCGACGGAATGCACGCCTTTGAACAAAGCATAGCGCCGCGAACGTTGACGTCGAACACCGCCTCGTATTCCGCCGTCGTGCAGGTTGAAAACAGCTTCTGGGGCAGAGCTAAGCCCGCATTGTTTATCAGGATGGAAACCTTCCCCAGCCTGCGCTCTATATCCCTAAACATCGCCTCCACGCTCTTTTCATCCGACACGTCGGCGCAAACCGTTATATAGGGCGCCCCGTCGGGCAAAAACTCGGAAGCCAGCCGCCCAGCCCCTTCCCCGTTATTGTGGTAGTGCAGAGCGAGCGGATAGCCTTTTTTATTCAAGAGCCGGGCTATCGAGGCTCCTATGGTTCCGGACGCTCCGGTGATGAGTACTATGTTTTCCATATCAGTCGGCAGGATATATCTTCACGTTTTGCATGGCCGCATCGAAGCTTGCCGCCACCTCGTCCCCCTCCATCTCGAACAGGACGAAGAAATAGGTCATGTCCGCATCGACAGCGTACAGGATTATCTGAATTTGCGCCTGATCCGCCACCGCAAAAAAGGTCACGCGATGCGCGTCCCAACCGTCCAAGCGCAGGGTTTCAAAATCCGAAACTTCAATATCCTCATAGGTGTCATAGGCGGATACATAGGCCATATAGTCGCTTTCATCGAAGGTTTGGAAATAGTAGTTCTTGTCGGTCGCATAGAATACTATATTGCTGTTCCTGACCGGATCGCCGTTTGGCGCAAAGCAAACCGCGCCGTCCTCCCGAACCCGCTCCCAGCCTTCCGGAAGGACGAGCGCGAAACGGGCGTGACGGTAAGCCCCCTCCGGCGCGGAGCATCCGAGCGCAAAAAGCAGGCATAGCAGAAGTAAGAGCAACCGTTTCATGAAATTTCCTCCGTTCGCACTTCGACAATCTCAGCGATATATGCCGTATGAGCGCCGCCGCCCCGGTAATACTGCTTGCGCAACTGTTCGTCCAGCGTTTCGGGGCTAAGCTCCCGCCTTTGCAATATCCTCGCCTTCAGGTGGATGGAGCAACCGGCTATGCCCAGGCCGTCGGGATTGAACGACATATCGCATAGCGCCATCTTATCCACGTCTTTTCCGGAATAGGTGCCGCATTTTATCAGCTCCTTTTCAAAAGTCCCCTCGGCGGGAAAACTTATCATGAAATCTTCGGCGGTCTTTAACAGCTCGTAGGTATAGCGGCTGTCGCGCACATAGACGGTACAGCACAGCTTTCCCCAGATAACTCCAAACTGAGCCCAGCCGATAGTCATCGGGTTGCCCTTGACTATCAAAAAAGCGCCCCGGTGAAGCTGTTGTATCGCGGGTAAAATCCAGTCGTTCATAGCAAAATCCTCCTGAACTATTATACACGGTTTTTGCAGGTTTGAACAGCCATAAAAAAAAGCCCCCGAAGGGGCAAGTGTTCAGCTTTGCTCACTCCGCGGCGGGAACCCGTCGAACATTGCGCTGAAAGAGCATCACTATGCCCCAAAGCCCCGCGATTCCAACGAGGGTATAGATTATTCGCGAGACGACGGAGGCGTAGCCGAATATCGCGGCTACCAGGTCGAACTGGAAGATTCCAACCAGACCCCAGTTTAATGCGCCTATTATCATCAGTATCAAAGCAACTATGTTCATACTACTAACTCCTTTCATGCGGAATTAGTATGTCTCAACTATGATGCGTTCATTCGTTTTCTTTTTTTCTTCGGGAAAAATTTCGATTACAAACTGATCGAAGTCGATGCCCTCCATAAAATCGGCGGAGCGAAAGACCGTTCGGGCGAACCTGTTTAGATCGCGAATGTGATTGCTCAGCATAACCGGCCGTGCCAGATCGAGCGGCTTGCAAAGCGCGTCCAAAATGGGCGTCCATCCCTCGATATCGGAGGGTCGTGCGGAATCAAACTCCCGCACGACCTCCGAAGTTATTTTGTGTGATTTTAAAGTCTTAGCCCAGATTTTCATCTCAATCGGCGAGCGCGAACCAGGTTACAACGAACATATCTCCCGTGTCGCCGTAGGTGCCGTTCGGTGAGCAGTATACCTTATACCGCTTGCCGATATTATCCGCCGGCTGCCATCTGACGCTCTGGTTCATCGTATATACGGTGTACTCGGTGCCCTCGCTCGTTACGCTCAGCTTCACTATCGTATAGCCGTCCTGCTCGAAGGTTTCGACTACCGTGGCAATCAGGCGGACTCCCAGCGCGGTGTTGTCGGCGTTTTCAAGCAGATAAGCCATGGTTTGCGGACGGGGAATCTCAACATAGCCGTCGGCGTTATTGATGAAGTCGGAACGTTCATCGAACATACGAGTTGCGATACAGCTCACCGACGCCTCCTCATGCCCCTCCTTGACCGCGCTGATGGTTACGTTAACCAGTCCGTAATAGTTACTATTGAAGGTCAGATCGAAGGTGTAGTTGCCCAGCGCGTCAACCGAGACCGAACCGCAGTTGGCGGCGTCGGAATTGTCCGTCACGGCGGCAAGCGTAGCTCCGGGAACCGTTGTTCCGCGGATCGTCACCTTGTTGGTTTCACTCGCGCGCAGAGCGTCGACGCCCTGAACGACGGTCAGCACCATCGGTTCGGGGACGAACACATAGGGGGTTGCGAGAATCTCAGTTTGAGCGGAAACGCAGTTGTCCTGTTCGGCTCGAATCACTATGGTTTCCGACTGCTCCTCGGATTGAAGCGTATAATCGCATTGGAACACGCCGCCGGTGTATACTATCTGCTGTTCATCGTTGACATAAACGGAGACGGTATGCTCGCCTACGGTTCCCTCGATATGCAAAACGTTTCCTTCCGCCGCCATTATGCCCTCCTCGGGTATCTCTGTCGGCGCGGTAAGCGTCAGGGTTATCTCAGGGAAGGTTATGTCAAAGGAGGGCAGGTTCAACGTCGTTTGCACCCCATCCGCTCCAACGATATAAGCCTCGGGCGTTACGGTATAGACCGCCGACTCCAACGGGGTATTCGGCCAGTAGCAGGATTCCGGAATCACCGGCTCATAGGACTTCGCGGTCGTATCGCTGTTGGTTATAACCTCGGGATCGCGATTGGGAAGTTCCAGCGTCAGGGTTTCTCCCGGTTGCAACGTCACGATGAAGCTGATGCAGGGATCGCCGCTCTCGTTAGTCTCCCGGGAAAGCTGAATATTGTTGTTGTCGGAGGTCGGAGTCTCTCCGCTCGGATCCTGCGTAGCATCGGCGGTTGCGTTGGGATCGGGAGTGCCGTCGGTTACAGGCTCGCCCGCGCAGTTTATGTTGCTCAAAAAGCCCGGAAGCTCGCTTGACCTGCCCGTGGCGACATAGTATACTACAAAACCGACTCCGATCAGGATAACAAGAATCAGCGTCCCCAGCAAGAACCAGAACAGCTTGCTCGAACCGCCCTTCTTCTGCTTGGATTTTTTCTTTCTCGGCGGGGTGGGGACATATTCATACTCATCGTATTCATCCTCCTCCAGCTCCTCGTCCTCATCCTCGTTCTCGGCATATTTCTTGTATGCCTTGAGATCGTCCTCCTCATCCTCCTGAACGGACTTTCTCCTTTGACGCTCAAGCTTGCGAACCTCGCGGGGCGACCACTGCGTCGTCGGCGGTTCGGGCTCGTGCGCGGTTTCGGGCGCGGCAATAACTTTGTCGGGCATGACGTCCACCTCGTCCTCAGCCTCGTCCTCGTCCTCCAAAGCGGGAAAAGGCGGCTTCTCCTCGGCTACGGGCGCGGGCTCCTCGTGAAGCTCCTCGTCCAAAACAGGAGTGACTTCCTCCGCCACAGGCGCGGGAATCTCGTCCTTGGGTTCTGCTTTTAAATCGACCTGTTCCGCTTCGCTCTCCCGTACAAAGGGCTCGGGCGCATAGACCGGCTCTGCGGGGAGCGGTTTCTCCTTGGAAGCTTTAACCTCGTCGGTATCGACGGGCGCGGCGCTCCATATCGGCGGGCGCACGAATCCGCGTGAAGGACGGGTATCATCCATCGCGGGGTAACGACCGCTGGCGGCTTGCGGTGCGCCGCCCTGCGTCCCTTCTTTCAAATTCGCGGCGCAAACCTTGCAGTAGGATGCGTGGTCAGGGTTATATGCGCCACATTCTTTGCAAATCATATTGATACCTCCTAATTTCTTGGTCGAATGCAATGACAAGCATATTATATCGGATAAACCGACACAATAGGTTACAAATATGTAAACTTTTCGCGCCAAGAACGCAATATTTCCTTGTCTACAGTAAAATGTTATGTTATAAATTGATTCGGATATGAGCCAAAAAGCATAGAATGGAGTAAAACTACAAAAGGTGGCAAGATATGATTTATTTTGACAACAGTGCGACAACGCAGGTCTTGACCGAAGCCGCCGAAACGGCTGTTGCGGCTATGACCCGCGATTTCTATAATCCCGCCGGGGCTTACTCGGCTTCGGTCGCCGTCGAGCGCCAAATCAACTCAGCGCGGAAGGACTTTGCCGACAGCCTCCTTTGCGCGCCGGGCGAGATAGTATTTACCTCCGGAGGCACGGAGTCCAACAACATGGCGATATTCGGAACGCTGAAGGCGCGCCGCGGCAAAAAGCGCATCCTCACGACCGCCGTTGAACATCCCTCGGTATACGAGGTTTTTCAAGCCTTCAAAAACGATCCCGAAACGGAGATAAAGATACTCCCCGTAGACAACATAGGTCACGTCCGCCTCGACGCCCTTGACGACGCGCTCTCTGCCGATACCGCCCTTGTCTCGGTTATGCACGTTAACAACGAGTTGGGAACGATAACCGATCTCGAAGCCGTAGCCGCCCTCCTAAGGCAAAGAGCCCCCGGCGCGGCGTTTCATTCCGACGGCGTGCAGGCCTATTTAAAATTGCCTTTACAAAAGCTTCCGGTTGATTTATACTCCGTTTCGGGGCATAAGTTCCATGCGCCGAAGGGCGTGGGTTTTTTGAAGGTGAGAAGCGGGCTGAAATTCTTTGGCGGGCAGATTGGCGGAGGGCAGGAGAACAATCTCCGCTCCGGAACGACAAACGTCCCCGCAATTTTAGCGATGCAGACCGCCGCGAATATCTACCGGAAGAACCTGGAGTTTTGGCATCGGAATATGCTGCTTTGCAAAAAACGGCTCTTTTTGAATCTAAACGAACTGGAGGGCGTTTTTCTAAACGGCCCCGATGTGGATAACGGCGCTCCGCATATCCTGAATCTTTCGTTTGACGGCGTTCGCGCCGAGGTGTTGCTCCACGCGCTTGAGCAAAAGGACGTTTGCGTGGCGACCGGCTCGGCCTGCTCCTCGCACAAGCGGGGCAAGAACCGTGTCCTGAGTGCTATCGGAGTTTTGGGAACGCGCCAGGAGGGCGCATTGCGATTCAGCTTCTGTCCGTTCAATACGTTAAAGGAAGTCGACTTCGTTTCCCAGGCAATAATTGAGCTGGTTACTCAGTTGCGAAAATACCGCAGGAGGTAAAATGAAAACCGCATTACTCATAAAATACGCGGAGATCCATCTGAAAGGGCTTAACCGCCCCTATTTCGAGCGTATGCTTGTTTCGAGGATAGACTCCGCTCTCGCCCCGCACAGGGCGCGCATCATCCGCGAGCAGGGGAGAATATTCGTGATGGATATTCCCCCCGACCATGTCGAGGACGCCGCAAGCAGGCTTCGCAGGGTTTTCGGGATACACTCCCTCTGCATCGCCTCCTGTGTGGACAAGGACTGGGAGCAGATCAAGGACGCCGCGTTTTTCGTCTTGGAAAAAGCCGGGGTGCAGGACGGCAAAACCTTCAAGGTGTTTGCAAGGCGCGCCGACAAGAGGTTTTTCATGACCTCCGAACAGCTATGCCGCGAGCTGGGGCATGAGGCTCTGGAGCGCTTCCCAAAGCTTAAGGTGGACGTGCATAACCCGCAGATTCCCCTCACCGTGGAGATAAGGCAGGACAGCGCCTTCGTCTATGCCGGCGAACTGAGCGGCCAGGGCGGGATGCCCGTGGGTTGCAACGGCAAGGCCATGCTCCTGATTTCCGGTGGAATCGACAGCCCCGTCGCCGGCCACATGATTGCAAAGCGCGGGGTCAGCCTGGCGGCGGTGCATTTTTTCAGCTATCCCTATACCAGCGAGCGGGCGCGGGACAAGGTGGAGGAACTGGCGCGCATAGTCGCCTCATACGCCGGCGAGATCGACCTGTATCTCGTTCCCTTCACCGATATTCAGCTTACGATTTACGACCGCTGTCCCTCCTCGGAGACGACCGTTTTGATGCGCAGGCTCATGATGAAGATAGCCGAACGTCTCGCCAAGGAATGCAAAGCGCAGGCGCTCATCACAGGCGAATCCATAGGACAGGTTGCAAGCCAAACCATCGAGAGCCTGACCGTCACCAACGACGCCGTCGATATGCCGGTGTTCCGTCCCCTCATCGGCTTTGACAAGGAGGAGATAATCGAGCGCGCCAAACGAATCGGCACCTTTGAAACCTCCATCCTGCCCTATGAGGACTGTTGCACCGTCTTTGTGCCACAGCATCCGGTGACCAAGCCAAAGCTTGAAAAGCTCCGCGAGAGCGAGGCGCTCGTGGACTTTGAGCCCCTCATCCAAGCCGCGATAGAAAAAACCGAATGCAAAAAGATTTCACAATAGTTTTAAAGTTGGACGGTTCCAGCTATGATATAATGAAACAGAAAGGAGTGCGCCGATGAGACTTATTTTGCGTATAATTGGGCTTGTTGTCGTTCTCGTCGTTCTGGCGGCGGGTGTGCTTTGGTATCTCAACGACAAGGGCTATATAGACCCCGACAGCGGCTTGTCAAAATGGATAACCAATATACAGAATCACCTCACAGGAATCAGCGACGACACTCAGGAATTCCTGCAGGACGAGGGCTATATAAGCACTCCAAGTCCTGAAGAAACGGTCGCGCCCAGCCCCGCCTCCTAAAAAGCGGAGCTGAATCCAATCTTGCCCGAACCCCACAAATACGTTGGTTCGGGCGCTTTTTTATCTAAAAATCTTAACCCCCTCCCCCCCGCCCCTTCATCTCCCCCACACCTTTCAGTTTCAAAAATAAGCCGTTTTTCAACTTTCCATTTTTGCTTCACTCTGCTATAATATATAACCGGAGGTCGTTATGAAGCAGACAAGGAAAAAAAGACGCTGGGGAGATCGCAAGGACGGCAGGCTTCTTCGGACGCTCGACCCGCTCTCCAAGATGTCCCCGTTCATCATGCCGAACCGCAACGGCGCAAACAATCTTTTCTCCGATTCCGTCGAAGTCACCGAGATGGAACACTATATCAACCGCAAGCGCAAAGAGGGCTTGAACGGCTTCGGAGTAATGCACGTCATCATCTCCGCATATGTGCGGACGGTTGCACAGCGCCCCGGTATAAACCGTTTTTTGGCGGGACAGCGCGTTTATCAGCGCGGCGACCTTGTGGAAGTCTGCCTCGCCATAAAAAAGACAATGGCTATCGACGCGCCCGAAACCGTGGTAAAGATCGCCTTCGCCCCCACAGACGGCCCCGAGCAGGTACACGAAAAGATTGCAAAGGTCGTCGAGGAGAGCAAGCAAGCACCCCTCGAAAGCGACTTCGACAAAACAGCCGCCACCCTCGCAAAAATGCCCCGCATTCTGATGAAGCTTGCCATGTGGTTTCTAAAGCTCCTCGATTATTTCGGCAGGCTCCCCGCCTCCTTGCTCGCCGTCAGCCCCTTCCATGGCTCGATTTTCATAACCTCCATGGGCTCGCTCGGCATACCGCCGGTATACCATCACCTGTACGATTTTGGGAACATTCCGGTCTTTATGTCCTTTGGCGCAAAACGCAAAACCGTTGAACTGAGAAAGGACGGCTCGCCCTTCGAGCGCAAGTATATAGATTTAACCTTCAATACCGACGAACGTATCTGCGATGGGTTTTACTATGCCAGCTCCATAAAACTGTTTAAGAGCCTGCTCAAAAATCCCTTCAAGCTCGATACGCCCGTGGACCAGGTCGTGCAAGATATCGACTGACTGCGAGCATCGGTGGCAGGGGGTTGTATTTGGTTTTATTATAGTATTTTTACTTTCTTCTTTATGAAAAGAAGAAAGTAACAAAGAAGAAACATACAAGAGGGATTTTTTAATCCTGCATATAGATAATACTGCCGCCTTGCCCCAGACACGGGGCAAGGCGGTGAGATTTTTTGGGATAATGCTTATTTGCTTTGAAATAATAATCCTCTAAAAACACTCCGCCATGCCCCATGTACGGGGCATGGCGGGAGGATAAACTTATCTAATTATTTATATTAAACATATGCGCTTCTTCTTTGGCACTTTCTTCTTCCCGCGAAGAAGAAAGTGCGAAAAACCCGCGTGAGCGACCGTACCCTGCACCCTCAACTCAGCCCTCAACCGGGAACCTGTCAATCAGGTTGACAACATAGCGCAGGATTGCCGCCGCGTCAGCGGCAGACACCGTGCCGTCGCCGTCCACGTCAGCATTGAGCTTGCCCTGCTCGCTCAGCTCGATAAGCTGTACCGTATGCCGCAGAACCGCCGCCGCGTCAGCCGAGGTAACGACCCCGTCCTCGTTGGCGTCGCCGTAGAGCGTGGGCGCGGGTTCGTCCTCGTCGAGCTGTTTGATGTTATAGCCCTGCCATTGCGTTTCGCCGTTCGGCGACCAGCTCGCCTTGTGCTTGGAATAGTAGTAGAGCGTGACGTCAAGCGGCACATAGCCGTCGCCGGTTTCGTTGTAATCATAGAACACCCGTTGCCCCATGCTCGTTGGGGTTGCGCCGTTAAAGATTACGGTTTCGAGCTGTTCGCTTCCGAGGAAGGCGTAATTGCCAATCGTGGTTATGCTTTCCGGCAGTTCCACGGTTTTCAGCGAGGCGCAGTTGAACGCCGCGTGTGCTTCTATCTTGGTTACGCCGTCGGGCACTTGATAGCTTTTTGCGTCCTTGCCGCCCGGATATTGAATCAGCACGCTTCCGTCCTTGCTGAACAGCACGCCGTCGATATCCTTATATCCGAGGTTTGCCTCGTCTACATCAATGTTCTCTAAGACGGAGCAGGCATAGAAGGCGTAGCCGCCGATGGATTCAACGTTCTTGGGAATGAACAGCTCCGAAAGCGCGATACAGCTTGCAAAGCTCTCGCGGCCTATCGTTATCAGGGTTTCAGGGAGCGTTATCTCCGAAAGGATGGCGCAGTTGGCAAAGGCGTTGTCGCCTATGGAGGTGAGCCCGGAGTTCATTATCACGGTTTCAAGCTTGTCGCAATCGTGGAACGACCATGCCGTTATTTTGACCGTGCCTGCGGGCAGGGTGTATTCCGCTTCTTCGCGGCCGGAGGGATAGCGGATAAGCTCGGTTCCCGCCTTGTTGAACAATACGCCGTTAACGCCCTTATATACGGTATTATCCGCCGCCACAGTTATCTTGGTTAGCGCGGGACAATGCAGGAAAGCGCGCTCGCCGATTTGCTTTACCGAGGCGGGGATATGCACGCTCGTAAGGGTTTCGTTGCCGGAGAAGGTTTCGTTAGCTATTGCCGTCACCGGGCGGCTTAAAAGCTCATCGGGGACGGTAGCTTCGGCGTCGCTTCCAACATAGCCGGTTATGGTTATAGCCTCGTCCCCTCTGTCAAACAGCCATTGAATCATAGCCACAGGATAGCCCTGCCACTTGCCGTCCGTTATCTGCGCTTCCCAGCTATCCTTGTGTTCGAAGCAATAGTAGATGCAGAAGTCGTCATGCGTGCGATCGAACACGCCTGTCCCTACCGTTGCGGGTGGTTCGCCTTCAAAGGTAGCGGAGATAAGATCCTCACAGCCGAGAAACGCGGAATCTCCAATGGAGGTAAGTCCTTCGGGGAAGGAGATGGAGGTAAGCGAGGAACACCACATGAACGCAGTCTCACCTATCGTTTCGAGGCTGTCAGGAAGTATTATCTTCTCAAGCGCGGTGCCCCGGAAAGCGCGATAGCCAATTGAAGTAACATCTCCGAGCATCGTTACGTTCTCCAACCTCCCGCACAAGTAGAACAAGCTCGGGCTGATAGAGGTTATGCCCGCGGGCAGGGTTATGGATTTAAGCCGATAGCAACCGGCGAACGCGCTCTCGTCGAGCGAGGTCAAACTGTTGGGGAGCGTTATGGATGGGAGTGAATGACAAGAGTCGAACGCGCTTCTACCTATTGCGGTTACGCCTTCGGGAATCGTTATGGACTCAAGCCCGCGGCAAAGCGAGAACGCATAATTGCCGATAGAGGTTACGCCGGCAGGAATTGAGACGGATTTCAGGGCAATGCACTCATAGAACGTCCCCGGCGCAATCGTGGTTATGGCTGAGGGGAGACCTATGGTTTCAAGCGATTTGCAGTAGAAGAACGCATACTCGCCAATAGAGGTCACTACGCTGGGGATCGAAACGGATTCAAGCTTCTGGCAATTTGAGAACGCATAATCGCCAATAGAGGTTACGCTATCAGGAATCGAGACGGATTTCAGCGCAGTACAGTTGTAGAGCAGATGGTTGCTAATCGAGGTCACCCCGTTGGGAATCGATATGGTCACGAGCTTTTGGCAGGAGGAGAACGCATACTCGCCAATAGTGGTTACGCTTTCGGGCATGACTATGGCTTCAAGGACAGAACAGCCAGAGAAAGCATCGGGGCCAATCGTGGTTAAGACCGCGGACAGGCTAACGCTTTTAAGAGCGGTGCATTCAAAGAAGACAGAATCGGCAATCGTGGTTACACTCGAGGGGATCACTATGGATTCGAGCGCTGTGCATCTATAAAATGTGTTTTTTTCAATATTGGTTAAGCCAGCAGAGAGAGCTACGGACTTGAGCTTTACACAGTTGCTGAATGCATACTCGCCGAGCTTGGTTACATTTGAACCCATACTAACGGTCTGGAGCTCATCGCAGGCGTTGAACGCATATGTGCCAACCGTTGTAAGATTGGGGGGCAGGGTTATACTCGATAGTTTATTGCAGTAGGCGAAAGCAAAGTCGCCAATCGTTATCAGAGCAGTAGGAAACGATACGGACGCAAGATTGCTACATCCCAAGAACACTTCTTTTCCAATCGAGACTAACCCGGATGGAAGGGTTATGGTCTTGAGCGTAGTGTTTTCGTAGAAAGCCTTATCGTCGATTGCAACCACGGGCTTACCGTCCAGCTGAGCCGGAACGGTAAGGGTTTCCGCAGAGCCTTTATACTTAGTTATAGTAACCTCGCCGGCTGCGGAGACCGTAAAGTCATAATACTTCGACCCCCTCGATGCAATCGTGTATCCATTCCATTCAGTTTCGCCGTTTGGCGCCCAATCCTCCTCGTATTCGAGGTAATAGTAGAGGGTCGGCTTCGCAACCGGAAAATCATCTCCTACAAACGCAAATTGTTGCTCGAACGCTTGAACATGGAAACCGTCACTTGGAGCGCCATCAAAATAAACGGACGTGATGCAACTTTGGTAAAATGCAAATCTTGCAATATTTGTCACACTTGCAGGTATCGTTATGGACGTAAGCAATGTGGTGTTAAATGCGCCATAGCCTATCGTAGTAACGCCGTCAGGAATAATTATGCTGCTGAATTGATTATGGTCAAACGAACCTTCCCCAATTACTTTCAGGGTATCAGGCAACGTCATGGAGGTAATAAAGCTATCATTCCAGAAAGCGTAAGCTCCGATTTCAGTCACGGGACAGTTTTCGATGTAGTTCGGAATCAAAACCACGGGATTGGTACCTACATAGTCTGTAATCTTTACAGTTCCGTTAGCTATCTCGTAGACGAGGCCGGTGACGGTTGTTCCAAGGGTCGTTTCGCCCGTCGGGTTATTGGCAAAATAGCCCGTCGTCCCGTCGATTGAAACCTGGTATCCATAATCGTCCGAGGCGGAAACTATTCCGGCGGGTATCAGGACGAGCAACAAAAGCGCAAGGGCTAAAACAAGCGATCTTTTCATGGCGGCCTCCTCTTATAGTTAGTGTAAAATAATTCTGCGCAAATGGAAAAGCGAGATAGAGGGAAAGATGG
>JAUNBM010000034.1 GCA_030527115.1 Clostridia bacterium | reverse complement strand
ACCGAGAGAATCATTCGGGGAGGTACATGATGGCAAAACTATATTTTCGTTACGGGGCGATGGGCTCATCCAAGACCGCCAACGCCATAATGGTAAAGTACAACTATTGGGAACGCGGAAAGAACGCCGTTCTCGTTAAGCCCTCTACTGACGTTCGGGACGGCAAATACACCATCCGGTCGCGTTGCGGACTTAACGACGAATGTATCCTTATGGACGAGCTGGATATTGAGCGGGTTTTTGCGCATGAGTACGACTGTATCATAGTTGACGAGGCGCAGTTTTTGAGCAAGGAGCAGGTTGAACAGCTTGTCAATATCGTAGACGAGGCGAATACCCCGGTAATCTGCTATGGGCTTAAAACGGACTTTCAGGGCAACTTCTTCGAGGGCAGTTATTGGCTTTTGGCGCGGGCTGACGCCATCGAGGAGGTTAAGACTATCTGCTGGTGCGGTAAGAAGGCGACGCATAACGGCAGGCTCGATGGAAAGGGCTCGATAACCAAGGTGGGCGAGCAGGTGGTTTTGGGCGCAAACGACAAGTATATCGGGCTGTGCCGCAAGCATTGGTATCTGGGCGATCCGGGCCCGGAGCTTCGCACTCCAACCAACGATGGAGGTGACGAATGAGAAGCGGCAGAGGGCATGACGAGTTGCGCCCGCTGAGCGTGGAAACCGAGTTTACAAAAACCTCCGGCGGTTCGGTGCTTATCTCGTTTGGGGAGACGCGGGTTCTATGCACGGCGCTTTTGGAGAGCGGAGTTCCTCCTTTTCTTGCGGGGACGGGCAGGGGCTGGCTGACCGCGGAGTATGCTATGCTCCCAAGCTCCACGGGCGGCAGGAAGCGGCGCGATACCCTAAAGCCCGACGGCAGAGCCACGGAGATACAGCGGCTTATCGGAAGAAGCCTCCGTCACGCCGTGGATCTAAGCAAGCTCGGTGAGAACACGGTTTTCATCGACTGCGACGTTTTGCAGGCCGACGGCGGCACGCGCACCGCGGCGATCACCGGCGGCTTCATTGCGCTTGCCCTGGGGGTTGCCAAATGGCTGTCCGAGGGCAGGCTTAGCGAAAATCCGCTGATACATCAGGTGGCGGCGGTTTCGGCGGGCGTCGTGGACGATGAACCTTTGCTGGATCTTTGCTACCGCGAGGATTCGCGGGCGCAGGTGGACATGAACTTCGTGATGGACGAAACTGGGGCTTTCATCGAGCTTCAGGGAACGGGCGAGGGACGCGCCTTTACGCAACAGGAGTTTTCGACCCTGTTAGCCGTAGGCCAAGTGGGGATTGACAAGCTTATGGAGCTGCAACGCTCATGTTTGCCGAGTTTTTTCTGAGCTTTTAAAAAGCTCCATACCTATCAAAATATGAAAAGCCGCGCAGAGCATTCGGCGGCTTTTTTTGATTCGTATGTTTTTTCGCATTCTGCATATGCTTATACCATGAAAAAGAGTAATTGGAAAGTATATCTCGTATCCATTCTGATACCGCTTGCGGTTGGAATTTTGGCGGCAATAATCACGAACAGCTCCATGGAGCAATTTGAACGGCTTGACAAGCCATGGTTCGCGCCGCCGTCCTGGCTGTTTCCGATAGCGTGGACGATTCTATACACGCTGATGGGCATATCCTCCGCGATGATCTACCTGTCTGCGCAGTCCAAGGAGAGAACCGAGGCGCTGTGGCTCTATGCCGCCCAGCTCTTTGTGAACTTCTGGTGGCCGCTGTTCTTCTTTATGTGGGGGCTTCGACTCTTCGCGTTCGTGTGGATTCTCCTGCTGATTGCCTTAGTGATAGGCATGATAACCCGTTTTTACAGGATAAAGCCGGTGGCAGGGCTATTGCAACTGCCCTATCTGCTGTGGCTTCTGTTCGCTTCGGCGCTGAATCTGTCGATATTTGCGCTCAACGGCTGAATAGGCTATATCGGGTTTATCAGGATGATTTCAAATTGCTCTCCAAAGTAGCAGGTTTTTTGTACTATCATGCCGTTGGAGAGCGTAAGACGGAGGATTGTCCCGTTTTCGCGATCTTCAACGGTCGCGCCCGAAGCGTCGGCGTCCATGCCGATGGCGGTGCAGAAAGCCTCTATCCCATCCTGATTGTTCTCGGGCAGAATATTCGAGAACAGGGCGCAACTGATAGTATAAGGCTCGCCGGTCAGGCTGTCGAGCTGAATCGAAAGACAGTAGGTAGCGTCCTCAACGGCGCTGTCGCAATAGACTTGAACGCTCCAGAGCGCAAGCTTAACCTCGCTGGTCAGATTGTAAAAATCGCGAAGAACCGCGGTGACGCGGGTTTTAGAAAGCAGATCCGAAACCAAATCGCCGGATGGCAGTATGCCCTCCGAATCGGCGTGTTGCAGGAGAATTTCATTCCATAAGGAGCGCGCAATCGCAACGGCGGCGGCCTCGGTTATTTCGGCGGGGAGGGGGAGCCGTTCATCGCCCTCGACCTCGCACTCATCGAAGATGCCCAGGCGGGTGGACAGCTCCAAAGGCTCGCCTATGGTGCCTATGCTCACGATATTGATAGCTGAATAATGCTCCTGATTATACAACGAGTCCTCGGCGGAGCGGTACAGGAGCAGGGACAGGAACACGCAGAAGAAGGCGAGCGCGACCGTGCCGACGCCTATCGAGAGGTATACCCAAAGCTTTTTTGTGTTGCGCGACATCTTCTTCACGCTTCCGACCCTCCCTTCCTTTGCCGTTCATCTCCGGCGAGGGGCACGTCAAACCAAACGAGCGTTCCCTTGCCGACCTCGCTTTCAAAGTGCAGTTCGCTACCGTGCAGCTTCGCTATCCGGTTTCCGATAGCGAGACCCAAGCCCGCCCCGTGCTGAGCGCGGGCACGCGACTTATCGACCATAAAGAAGGCTTCCGTGATGCGCGCCAACTCCTCCGCAGGGATGCCGATGCCCTCGTCTCGAACGGAGATCCGGTAACGGTTCTGCTGTTTCTTGCCGGTAAGATAGATGTGCCCTCCGGCGCTTGATGCCTTTCTGGCATTGTCGATAAGGTTCGTAACCAGCGTGAGAACCAGATCCTTTTCATACATAATGAGCTGTTGCTCGAAACTGCAAACCAGCTCAAGCTGAGCCTTCTCGAGCATCGGGACGACGACGGCGGTTACATGGCCCAATACCTTTCTCGAATATCCGCGCATGAGCGTGAACTCATCCTTATCCAGCACCACGAGATCCATGAGCTTTAGCGAGAGCGCTTCAAGCCGCTTTCCCTCCGAGAAGATGAAATTAGCGGCGGTAAAGGCGTCCTCCTCCTCCATCTGGGCGCTTCTAAGCATATCGGCATAGCCGATTATCGAGGTCATCGGGGTTTTCAATTCATGCGAGAAGTTCGCCACAAAATCCTTTTGCTGTTTGGCATAGCCCTCCAAAGCCGAAACCTTCTGCTCTATCGCGTTTGCCATATTGTTAAAGCTGACGGCAAGGTCGCCAATCTCGTCGAGGCTCGAAACCTTGGCGCGTTCATTGTAGTTGCCCTTGCCGATGCGCTTCGCATATCGCATCAGACTGCGCATGGAGCGGCTCGCGATAAAGGAGATAATCAGCATACACAGGATGGATACAGCGACGGTGATGCAGTGGAGCAGAGTTATGGCGGAGATTTGATCGCTCCGCATCGTCAGAAGATCGCTCGCATCATAGCGGACGCAAAGGTAGTAGTTCGCGTTTCCGATGGTGATCGCGCCCGCCGTGTCAAGCAGGGTTTGATCGCCGTCCTTTATCAGCCGGTAGACGAAGCGCCTCGGATTCAGCTCGCTGAAGGAAAGGGTATCGTCATAGTTGCCGCCGGAGCTGGCGATAAGGCGGCCGTCCGTGTCATAGATGGCGCAGGGAGTTTCATGACTTTGAGTCACGGCCGCGCGCGCAAGCACCTCGGAGAACATCGCGGGGGAGACCGAGTTATAGTAGAGCCTAAGCCCGTAGAGTTCGGCCTCCATAGACGAGGCCATAGCTGAATATTCCGCCTGAGCCGCTTGAACGCGATAAGAAAGCGCAGCGTCGAACGACTGCGCAATCAATATCTGACCTGCGACAGCAAATAGTATCGCAACGATCAAAACGGTGCATAGGCAGATTTTCAGCGTAAATCTCATGTTTGAGGTACGTCGAGCCGGTAGCCTATCTTGTGGACGGTTTTAATCCTGTCCGACCAGTTCAGCTTGCGGCGAAGTCGCTGAACGTGGGAGTCGAGAGTTCGGGTTTCCCCCACATACTCGGATTCCCAGACCCGTTCAAAGAGGGTTTCGCGAAAGAGCGCGGTATTGGGATTTTGACAGAATAAAACGAGCAGGTCGAACTCCTTACGGGTGAGATCGACGGGTTCGCCGTTTTGCAATACGCTTCGGGCATCGAGGTCGATCACGACGTCGAGCATCTGCAAAATGCCCTGGCTCTTGTTGTACCGCCGAAGAACCACTTCGATTCGCGCCAGCAGTTCAACGATCTCGAAGGGCTTTACGATATAGTCCTCCGCCCCGAGCTTTAAACCCTTAACGCGATCCAAAACATCGCTCTTGGCGGTGAGGAAAATAACCGGGATGCCCATAGGGCGAATGTAGGCGAGCAGATCATAACCGTCAAACTTCGGAAGCATTATGTCCAAAAGTATAAGGTCGTAGGAATTCTTTTCGATTAGATCGGCGGCCTGCTGTCCGTCGTAGGCGCAGGTACAGACATAGCCTTGGCGGCTGAGATTCATACGAATCAGGTTCGCAATCGGCAGTTCGTCGTCCACTATCAGTATTCTTATCATAAACATCCCCTCCTTATCGTTTAGGGAAGTATAACACGGGAATGTAACAAAAATGTAACATAATCCGCCCGATTTACCAACATATATTATTGTAACACGAAAAGTTCGGCTTGTCCATCAATCAGATGTGTATAACTATCCTCCTTGCATCGACGCTCCGGTTAATTGATTAGTCCTCCCTCGGCTCTTTGGGGTGAACGGGATATGGTATTCGTTGCCCGCAGGCGAGATTTTGGCGGCGATAGCGGCGGTGTTTTACTGATTGCAAACCGAAAAAAATACCGCTATTGATTTTAACTGAAAGGAAGGCGGAACTGTCTGCGAATTTAAAGCGTCCATGAGGGATAAAAGGTTGCGCTTTATCTGCACCTTGCCCGAAGTTGAGCGAACGGAGAAAGCCCTTAATATGCGAAAAAGCCCCGAAAATGGGGCTTTTACTTTGGCTCCCCAGGTAAGACTCGAACTTACAACCCTTCGGTTAACAGCCGAATGCTCTGCCATTGAGCTACTGAGGAACGCAAACTTGCGTTGCGAAAGCAATTATAACACCGAGCTTTTGCCATGTCAATAATCAATTTTTATTTTCCTCGATAATTTGGAGAAAGAAAAGCCGAAGTTGTGGGAGAAAAGGGAGGTTCTTCCCGCGCCCTGCGACCAAGGTAAAAAAACTTGCGCCATCTTGTTTGTCGGGTTATAATAAGTTTACTGACAGTAAAATAATTTTCTTCCTAATTGTAGAGATGGTAGCTTCATTTCCTCGCACGAGGGGGATAAAATGTAAAATGCAAGGAGAGCAGGGCATGAAAATCAACATTTCCGAAAACATCCGCATAATGCGCAAGGAAAGAAAACTCACTCAGGAACAGCTTGCCGAGGCGATGGGCGTAACGGTCGGAGCGGTATCCAAATGGGAAAGCGCGCTGTCCATACCGGACGTAGGAACGATACTGGAGCTTGCCGGCTTCTTTGAAACGTCGGTGGACGTGTTGCTTGGCTATGAGCGGCAGCGGAGCAGTCGGGAGAGGGTGCAGGGCGAACTTCGGGCTCTGCGGCGGAAAAAGGATTTCGATACGGGCGTCCGCGAGGCGGAGAAGGCGTTAATGAAGTATCCAAACTGCTTCGACATAGTATATGAGAGCGCTATCCTTTTTGCGCTCGCCGGGGTGGAGAAGGATTCCGAAAAGCTGTATAAGAGATCGCTGGAGTTGCATCAACAGTCGCTGGAGTTGCTTTCGCAGAACACCAACCCGAACATTGGGGAGATAAGCATTAAGCAGGACATGGCGCATCTGTATATGAGCATAAACCGGACGGATGAGGCGCTTGAACTGCTGAAAAAAGCCAACTATGGCGGGATTAACAACGTTGCAATCGGCTATGCCCTGGCGGTGATGGCGAAAAAGCCCGACGAGGCCCTGACCTACCTGTCCGACGCCTTTATCGAGCTGGCGTTCAATCAGCTGAGCCGGTTCGCCGTAGCTTACTCCACGGCCTGTTCGAACCTGGATAGAAATGAGGAGGCGATACAGGCGCTACAATGGTATGCGGGTCTGCTTCGTGAATTGAGGCTGTCCGACGCAGTTACCTATCTTGACCGGATGGAGGCGACTTCGATGAGTTCGATTGCCCTGCTGGCTATGGAGCAGGGCGATGAAGAAAGGGCGCGTTGCGCATTGCAAAGGACGGTTATGCTGGCTCGGCGGTTCGATGCAAAGCCCTGCTATACGCTGGAGGGAGTCCGCTTTTTCCACGGAGCGGGCACGGAAACCGCCTATGATGATTTGGGCGAAACGACGATGGAGGGCTTGTACCGCAAGATTACCGAAAATCCCTCCAGCGCCGAACGGATGAAAGCGCTCTGGGCTGAGATAGTTAAAGAAGGCGCGGAGGAACTTTAAGGCGGCTTTTGGCGGGATCATCCGCCGAAGCTAAAGAATGAGGAGGCATTTATGAAGGCACAAAACGAAAGAAAAGCGTCCCGACGACAGTTTACGCGGCAGTTCTACCACGGAAATCGAATCGCTCTTGTCACGGGAAGTATAACGACCATGTTGATCTCGCTTGTCAGTATCATCTTTTCGATATTGATTCAGCAGATCATCGACGCCATATCCGGAGCGGAGGGGACGCGCTCGCTTGTGGAGATAGCTTGGACGACAGTGATTTTGCTCTTGGGTACGTCCGTTCTCTTCACTCTTGACGCATGGGCAAGCCCGCGTTTCCGTCAAAGAGCCGTCCGCCAATATACGAGCTATGCTTTTGAAAGACTGACGCAAAAGAGTATATCCTCCTTTTCGGACGAGAATACCGCCGCCTATATTTCGGGGCTGTCCAACGATGTAAACGTCATTGAGACGAATTATCTGTCCAACACGTTTTCCGTCATCCAAAATGTCGTTTGGTTCTTCGGCTCTTTTGGCTTGATGCTTTGGTACAGTCCGATCTTAACTTTGGTTGCGGTATGCGCATCCGCCCTGCCAATCCTGGCTTCGGTACTGACCGGAAACCGGCTGATTCCGCTTGAAAAGCAGGTTTCGGAGCGCAACACGGGCTTTGTCAACTCGATAAAGGATGCCCTCGGCGGCTTCACCGTTATAAAGAGCTTCAAAGCGGAGCGCGAGGTATGCAAGATTATTCTGGGCATAACAAAGACGAACGAAGCTATCAAATGCCGCAGGGACAGAATATCCTCCATCATAGGCTCCATTGGCAATCTGGCGGCTATCGTTGCGCAGATGGCGGTTTTCGTTGCGGGCGCTTATCTCGCGCTCTCCCAAAAGGCGGTCACGCCCGGAATAGTGATGGCGTTTGTACAGCTTATGGGACTTGCCTCGCGGCCCATCTCCGAGCTTCCGGGTCTGCTTGCCAAGCGAAAGGCCGCGCTGGCGCTGGTGGATAAGATGGCGGACGCCGTTGCCACCAACGTGCGCGAGGAGGGGCAAACCGTGCCGGCGGAGCTCACCGAGGCGATAGCGGTCGATAATCTGACCTTCGCCTATGACGAGGAAAAACCCGTTTTAAAGCAGGTCAGCTTCCGCTTTGAAGCGGGAAAGAGCTATGCCATAGTCGGCGCTTCCGGGAGCGGCAAATCCACCCTGCTGAATCTTCTGATGGCGGGCAGGAGCAATTATCAGGGAGAAATCCGTTACGATGGGACGGAGCTGAGGGAGATAAACAGCGCCTCGCTCTATGATATTGCTTCGCTGGTACAGCAGAACGTATTCGTGTTCAACAATTCCATTCAGGATAATATCACGATGTTTCAGGAGTTTGATGAGGAAAGCGTCAGGCGCGTAATTGAAATGTCCGGCCTGTCGGAGCTGATTGACGAGCGCGGAGCGGATTATGCCTGCGGCGAAAACGGAAACCTGCTCTCGGGCGGCGAGCGCCAGAGAATCTCCATAGCCCGAGCGCTTCTTCGCAAGACTCCGGTGCTGTTGGTGGACGAAGCTACCGCGTCATTGGATGCGGAAACCGCCTTCCATGTGACCAGCAGCATCCTGAACCTCAAGGGGCTGACCCGCATCGTTGTAACGCACGATTTGGAGGAGGAACTGCTGAAACGGTACGATGGGATTTTGGTGCTTAAAAACGGCGGCGTTGAGGAAACCGGCGCGTTTGACGCGCTGATGGCTAAGAAGGGGTATTTCTATTCCCTCTTCACCGTCTCCCAATGAGCCTGAGCTATCTTATATAGGACGAACCGTAAAGGAGATAAAATGAAAAGCTGTAATTATCAGGGCGCGCTCGGTAAAATTGAGGATTCACATTTTTTAATCGGTATGGTATCCTTGGACGGGATCTTGCGCTTAGGGTATGAGATCGGGCTGAGCTGTGAAAGCCGCGTGCTCGACCTGTGCTGTGGCTACGGCACGGTGCTGAAGGTGTGGAGCGAGGCTTTCGGGATCGTGGGAACCGGCGTCGATCTTTGCGAGGAGTTTATAAACATCGGCAGAGCAAGGCTTATACAGGCGGGAGTGCAGGACAGAATTTCGCTGATTTGCGGCGACGCGCTCGAATATAAAGCAAGCCCGGACTACGACGTTGTAATCATGAGCGAAACCTTTGAAAGCATCGCGCATTCGCTGAATATCGGCAAGGCGTTTTTGAAGCCGGGCGGGGTTTTGGTCTATCACAAGCTGTATTCCAAGGTCGAGAATCCGCCAAAGGAGCTGACGGACTTCGACGAGGAGGTTCTCCCGTTGAGCGGGCTAAACGAGATTTTCCGGCAAAACGGGCTGTACATGATAGCTATGGCGGGCGATACGGATGCGGACTGGGAGAGGTATGTGCTGAATTGGAGCGGGTTAAGGAATCTGGAGCGGTTGCGCAATAATCCTGCGGATGAAACCGCTCGAAGCTGGGCAAAACGCTGGCACGATATTTATTTTCGGGTTCGCAGACCTTTCGAGGGTCAGGCGATGTTCGCCCTTGTGGATGGGCCTTAACGGGCGGACTATGAAAAAGCAAGCCCATAAGCCGGGCTTCGGCTATGGGAAGGAAGGGAAAGAAATGGATACAGGATATAAAATGTTGCTTTTACGGGAGCATCCCGAATTGAAGGACAGGGCGGTTAAGTGGTATTCCTCGAAATGGGGCATTCCGCCGAGCGCATACGAGGAGAGCATAAGCGACTGCATTGAGCATCCCGACGGGATTCCGCAATGGTATTTGATGGTGGATGACGGCGGGCGCATAATCGCGGGCTGTGGCGCGATTGCCAACGACTTTCACAAGCGGAAGGATCTTTCACCGAACGTTTGCGCGGTCTATGTCGAACCCGATATGCGTAAGCGGGGGCTCGCCCGAATCATGCTGGATGCGGTATGCGCCGATTTGGCGTTGCTGGGCGTTCGTGACGCATATTTGACAACCGATCACACGGAATTCTATGAGCGGTGCGGCTGGAATTTCTATTGCATGGTTGAGGAGGAGGGCGGTGGAACGGCGCGCCTCTATCATAAGGGTCTTAAGGCATAGTTGGAACGATAAGGGACTCCCGATTCCGGAAGCCCCTTTTTCATTTTGACAGCTGAACCTTGCCGCTAAGTAAAAACAAGCTCAGGTTAGCTTTCGCTTCGTTGCGCCGCGTTTTTTGTGGGCTCAGACCTTGGCGCGAATCTTCTTCAGCCTTGCAAAGCGCGGCATCCCGTTTTCATACGTCATATCCGGACTGCCTGCGATAAGGGGCATGATATAGTCGAGATATTCGTGCGTCAGCCCGTTGCCCTCGGCGTTTATCCACTCCCTCGGAACCTTCTTTTCCGCGTTGGCAACCTGGTTGAGATCCATCAGCTTTATATTGCACACATAGTCTCCGTTGCGGTCGTAGGTGCGCTCAAAGCCCACCATCTTGTCGGTCACCCCGCAGGTAGCCATGTCGACGGCGGCCTTGCCCGCCATGAATGATTCCTCAACGTCGGTCTGCGAGGCGCAGTGGGCGGCGCATCTTTGCAGAAGCGACAGCTCGATGCCGCGGATCTTGATACTGCCCATGCGGTTTCTAATCATATTCACGAGAGTGGCGGCAAGCCCTCCGAGCTGTTTATGCCCGAAGGAGTCGACGGGCGCGTTTTCAGCCCCGTATTCCGCGATAAGCTTCCCGTTTTCGTCATGTATGCCCTCGGAGACGGCGACGATAACCTTGCCCGTCTCGTGATAGAGACGCTCGACGTCGCTGAGGAAGTTGGAGATGGAGAAAGCGGTTTCGGGGAGGTAGATCAAATCCGGCCCCTGACCGAGATGGGAAGCGACGGCGGCGGCGCCTGCCAGCCAACCCGCGTGCCTGCCCATTATCTCCACGATGCAGACCATCGGAGTATCGTAGACCCGCGCATCGTGATACAGTTCCATTATGCTGGTTGCCACATATTTTGCGGCGGAGGGAAAGCCGGGGCAATGATCGGTTCCCCACAGGTCGTTGTCAACCGTTTTGGGCACGCCCATGATGCGGCACTCATAGCCGACAGAAAGCATATACTTGCTTATCTTGTTGCAGGTGTCCATCGAGTCGTTTCCGCCGTTATAGAAGAAGTAGCGGACGTCGTATTTTTTAAAGATTTCCAGGATGCGCCGATAGTCGGTATCGTCCTTGTCGGCGTCCGCAAGCTTATAGCGGCAGGAGCCGAGGGCGGAGGAGGGCGTGTGCATTAAAAGCTCCAGCTCCTCTTTGCTCTCAAGCGCCATATCGTAGAGTTCGTCGTTCAAAACGCCCTTGATGCCGTGTGCCGCGCCTAAAACCCTTGTTATGTTGGGATTATCCAAAGCGGTACGGATAACTCCGTATGCGCTCGCGTTAATAACCGAAGTTGGGCCTCCGGACTGCCCGATTATGCAGGCGCCCTTTAATGTGCTCATCGCATTTCCTCCAAAAACAACAATATACAATCGCTAAATTATAACACAGGACGCGAAAAAATCAAGCTAAAATAATTGAGATGGCGGAATGTTCAACGGCGGCGCTGATTTTTTTGGAGCCCGTATATTTTTCCCCGTCCAAACTCCAGTCAAACGTGCCGTCGGTATAAATTTCAGCCGTCGGAGACGACTTGAATATGACATAGGGAGCTTCATACTTCTTCGTTTGCAGGCATTGCAACACCTTGCCGAAGTGCAGGGCGTTATTTGGAGAGGGGATGAGCATAAGCTCCATCTTGCCGTCGTTCATATCCACCAGCTTTGGATCGAGCCGCAAAACGCCGCCGACGGTTGTCGCGTTGGAGCAGGCGGCAAAGATAAATTCGCCCTCGATGGTTTCGTCTGGAAGTTCAATTTTCAGTCCCAGCGGACGAATGGCGGAGATATCCTTTGCGCCTTCGAGAATATAGGCGAGATGTCCGAGGGCATTTTTCAGGTTCTGCGGAGTTGAGTAGGACGTTTTTGCGAATGCGCCGCAGGACGCCACATAGCTGAAATAGCGCTCGTTGAAGCGGCAGATGTCGATGGCTTTGGGCGCGCCGTTCAAGATTGCAAAAACTGCGTCCCGCCAATGCTTCGGGATGTTGAGGCTGGAGGCAAAGTCGTTTGTGCTTCCAAGCGGGATATAGCCGATGGGCGCGCGCACCTTGCCGCGCATCATGCCGACGATCACCTCGTTAAAGGTTCCGTCGCCGCCAATGCAGACTATAAGATCGGAGGCGGGGCCGAACTCCTCCGCCAGCCTTGTCGCGTCGAGACGCTTTGCCGTAAGATGGAGCGAGATGCTGTAGCCCGCCCTATCGAACATATTTAGGATATCCACAAGGTATTTTACTCCCTGCCGCCTTCCGGAACAAGGATTGATAATGAGCAGAGCCTTTCGATTCATTGCGATTCAGCCTCCGAAAAAAATCTTAATATCTTTGCGCAATATTCGTTTCGCGCTGCAAAGCAGTTGGTGCAATGCTCGCCGCCCTCGATCAGAAGGAGCTTGTGAGCGGAACGGCAGGCGGCGGAGTTTTCAACGCTCATGCGGTAAGGAACGGTTTTATCCTCCGTGCCGTGGATGAAAAGATAGGGGATGGAGGCATTTTTCAGCGAGTCCTTGACGCATACCTTTGGGTTGTAACCGCACACAAGCCTTATCAATACGGAGATAAAAGGCATTATCGTTACCGGCGAGGATTTCATCTTGCGTTTCCAGGAGAAGGCTAAGATAGCGTGCGGCGAGGTGAAGCCGCAGTCGGCAATCGCGCCCTTGACCGTGGGCGACAGCTCCTTATCCGCCGCAAACATAACTGCGGAAGCTCCCATCGAAGTCCCATAGATGAACAGCGGAAGGGCGGGAAGCCGCTTTTGAAGCTCCTTCGTCCACAAAACGCAGTCTCGGCCCTCCATAACCCCATAGGTCATATAGATGCCGCCGCTCTGCCCGTGGGCGCGGGCGTCGACCAAAAGCAGGGCGCAGTCGTTTTCGTAGAGGAAGGGGATCATTATGTTAAAGTCGCGCTCCGGCGAGGAGCGGAACCCATGAAAGAGCAATACGCACCGCTTGGGGTTTTCGGGCAGGATCAGGCGGGCGGAAAGGCTTATCCCATCCTCTGCCGATATCGTCAGGCGCTCGCTGGGCAGACTCCGCGCAAAATCCGTTGAGGCGGCAATCTCCTCGCGGTACTTTGCGCGCGGCGAGGGCCCGAGTACGCTCGCTCCGATATATCTTTGCGGATTCAGCCGCCTTGCGGCGACGCGCAGAAATATATAGGCGGTCAAAAGACCGACTAAGAACAGGAGGAGCGCTATAAGAACCAGAATTTCAAACCATATCATCGGAGATATTATACCACGGTTTTTCAGCTTTGCCCATTGTAATTTATAAATGATAGTAGTATACTTGTTTCGATTTTGTTGGATGGTGGTAGTAATGAAATATAGAACCAAGATTGTTTCCACGGCTCTGGCCGTACTTATGCTCTTTTCCGCCGTATGCGCGGTGTTCGCAAATCAATCGGTGGCGGCTTCCGACTATAACTGGGGAACCCGGCACGAAACGGCGGCCGTCCTCTCCGATCAGGCGAAAGCTTACTATGACGGCGAGTATTCATACGAAACGCTTTCAAGCCAGCCCGCCGACCAGCTCGTTTCAACCCTGTATACTCTGATGAGCGAAACCATGACGAACTCGGTCAGTTACAGCAGTTTAACAAGCTATTGGCCATATACGGACGCTTCCAACGGGCAAGCCGGAACTCTCCTGTTTTACAGCGACACAATCAGCTCCTCCTTCAACCGGGAACACGTGTGGCCCAAAAGCCGCGCAAGCTTTCATGAATCCAAAGGCGGAAGCGATTTGCACCATCTCCGCCCAACGAATTCCACGATCAATTCCACGCGGAGCAACTATTCCTTCGGCAACGTTCAAGGCGTAATCTCCGACTACAAAACGGCGTCATACGGCGGCAAAACCGTGCTGTATTACAGCTCGTCCAACGATTTGGTGGAGGTAAACGACAATATCAAGGGCGATGTGGCGCGAATCCTCCTTTATGTTCATATCAGATGGCAACAGCCGAACCTGTTTGAAACTGTTGCCAATCCGCCCCAGGAGAGCGGGGACAGCGGCGGCAATAACGGAAAAAAGGTTATAGAGAGCTTGGACACGCTGCTTGAGTGGATGCTCGAAGATCCGGTGGACACTTGGGAGATGGCGAGAAACGATATGACGGAGGACATACAGGGCAACCGGAACGCCTTTATCGACTATCCGGAGCTTGCATGGCTGATTTTCGACCTGGATGTTCCCGACGGTTATCAAACTCCGAGCGGAAACGGCGGCACGGCGGTTTCCCCCACGCCCTCACCCAGCAGTTCGGCATCGCCCTCGCCCTCGCCCAGCGATTCCGCGTCCCCCTCGCCCTCGCCCAGCGATTCGGCGTCGGCAACTCCGACCAGTTCCGCCACGCCCACTCCGCTCGCGGGTGAGACGGGGAACTATGCGCTGGTTACCGAGCTTAGCTCCATTACCGACGGTTACTATGTCCTTTACGGGGTCAACGGGAGCTATTCGGGAGCCATGAGCAACGTTTGCAACTCTGCAAAGATGGAAGCTGTTGAGGTTTCCGTCAGCAATAACACGATAAGCAATCCCGATCCCTCGATAGTATGGCGCTTTACCGTCGACGAGGGCGCGATAAGCATATACAACGAGGCCGCGCAAAGCTATGTTGTCATCAATAAAAGCGATTCGAGCGGTTTTGCGCTTTCGAATACGGCGTCCTTTACCTTCAGCGCTTCGGTTCACGACAGTCAAAAAAACACCTTCCTTTTAAAGACGAGCCATTCATCGGGACGGAATATCAGCATTTATCATGAAGATTTCCGCGCTTATAACGTCTCTAATTGTAAGGAGCTATATCTGTATAAGCGCGTAGAAGCCGATCCAACGCCAAGCGCACCGCCATCGGTCAGCGCCAGCCCAAGCCCAAGCGAAAGCGCAACTCCGAGCGCGCCGCCGTCGGTCAGCGCCAGCCCAAGCCCCGGCGGAACGCCCAACCCTCCCAATCTGCGCGGAGACGTTGACTGCAACGGCGAGGTCACCGCGATGGACGCGGCGGCTGTGTTGAGGCACATAGTCCGGCTTATCACGCTTGAGGGGCAGGGGCTTTTGAATGCGGATGCGGACGGATCGGGCGATATTACGGCGAGCGACGCGGCGGCAATTTTGCGCTACGTTGTGCGGATTCTGCCCTCGCTGTAAGATATAGTATATTTTTCAAACCACTTCCAATTCCCAAAAAACCTGCTACAATATAGCTGTGAATATTTGGACGTGGAGGTGTCTATGCAAATAATTCAAGCCGGCTTCGCGGGCACGATGGAGTCGAGCGACATAATGATTCGACTTGAGCCCAAGGATAGTCCGGGCGTGGAACTGCATCTAACCAGCAGTGTAATGCAACAGTTCGGAAAGCAAATTTCCCAGGTAATCCTGTCCACCCTTGCAGATATGCAGGTGGACGGGGTTATCGTTACAGCTACGGATAAGGGAGCGCTGGATTGCACCGTGCGCGCCCGCGTCTGTACTGCCGTGCATAGAGCGGCAAACAGCGAAAACTATATGTGGAGGACGAAGGCATGAAACAGCTTAGAAGAAGTATGCTCTTCGTTCCGGGCAACAATCCGGGCATGATTCGCGACGCCCATATCTACGGCTCCGACAGCATAATGTTCGACCTTGAGGACTCGGTCGCGCTGACCGAAAAGGACGCGGCGCGTTTTTTGGTGTATCAGGCGCTTACCTCGCTTCGATACGGCAAAAAGGAACTGGTGGTCAGGATTAACGATCTGTCGAGCGGACTGGGCGTTGAGGATCTTGAGGCCATCGTCAGGGCGAGACCGAATGTTATCAGGCTTCCCAAAACCGAGACGGCTGACGACGTTATAGAGTGCGAGCGCGAGATCGAGCGCATCGAGCGGGAGGCGGGGATTCCCGTCGGCAGTACGAGCATGATGGCGGCTATCGAGAGCGCCAAGGGCGTTTTAAACGCTTATGACATAGCGCGTGCGAGCAAGCGGCTCGTTGCCATAGCCCTCGGAGCAGAGGACTATGTGACCGACATGAAAACCACCAGGAGCGATGGAACCGAGCTGTTTTTTGCGAGAAACATGATACTCAACGCGGCTCGTGCGGCGGGGCTCGACGCGATAGATACGGTGTATTCCGACGTCAACAACGAGGAAGGCTTTTTGCAGGAGGTCGAGCTTATTAAAAAGCTCGGTTTCGACGGCAAGAGCGTAATCAACCCGCGGCAGATTCCCCCGCTTCACAGGGCTTATATGCCGAGCGAGAAGGATCTGATGAAGGCGAGGGCTGTTATGAACGCCATCGCTGAGGCCAATGCGAGGGGCAGCGGAGTCGCCAGCCTGAACGGAAAGATGATCGACCGGCCGGTGGTCATACGGGCTGAGCGGCTGTTGGAGCTGGCCAAGGCGGCGAATATCATTCCGATTGAGGAGGTTTAACATGGATCGGTCAATAATTGAATCCATTCCGCATATAGGCGAAATTCATGCACAGCACGGGGAGTTTAAGGGCGCGTTGCCGCAGGCGACGCGAACCTTCTCGGAGCGCATGCTTACGATGAACAGGATAGCCCCTTCCATAGAGGAGGCGATTCGCAGGGTGGGCTTGAAGGACGGCATGACGATATCCTTCCACCATCATTTCCGTAACGGGGACTATATCGTCAATCTGGTTATGGATGTAATCGCAAGGATGGGCATAAAAAATCTGACGGTAGCCGCCAGCTCTTTAAACGATGTGCATTCCCCGCTTATCGGGCATATTGAAAACGGGGTCGTTTCGCATATTGAAACCAGCGGTATGCGCGGCGAGCTTGCCGACAGGATATCCCACGGGCTGATGGACTTTCCGGTGGTGTTCCGTTCGCACGGAGGCAGGGCGGCGGCAATCGAGAGCGGCGAGCTTCAAATCGACGTTGCCTTTTTGGGCGCGCCCTCCTGCGATCCCTATGGCAACGCAAACGGCTACAGCCGCGAGCAGGACAACGCCGCGAGTTGCGGGAGTTTGGGCTATGCCAAGCTGGACGCGATGTATGCGAAGCACACGATAATACTAACCGATCATATCGTTCGCTTCCCCAACGCGCCGTTTGGAATACCTGAGTCGAATGTAGAATATGTCGTAAAGGTCGACGCGATAGGGGACGCTCAGGGGATCATGAGCGGAGCCACGCGCTTTACAAAGAATCCCAAGGAGCTGTTGATAGCCAAAACCGCCGCGGATGTTATTGAAGCTTCGGGCTATTTCTACGACGGCTTTTCCATGCAGATGGGAAGCGGGGGCGCATCGCTGGCAACCGCGAGATTCCTTCGCGAGAAGATGGAGAAGAACAATCTCAAGTGCAGGTTCGCCCTCGGCGGCATAACCGGACAGATAGTCGAGATGCACGAGGCGGGGCTTATCGAGAGGATTTTGGACGTTCAGTCGTTTGATCTCGTGGCGGCGGAGTCGCTGAAGAACAACCGCTTTCACCAGCAGATCGACGCCTCCTACTATGCGAGCATAGTAAACGAGGGCGCGGCGGTCAATCAGCTCGACTTCGTGGTGCTTTCGGCTTTGGAGGTCGATACGGACTTCAACGTAAATGTGCTTACCGGTTCGGACGGCGTTATCAGGGGCGCGATAGGCGGCCATCCCGATACGGCGGACGGCGCGAGTTTGGCGGTAGTCGTTTGCCCGCTTACCCGCGGGCGCATTCCGTCGATAGTCAAAAAGGTGAATACCAGGGTCACACCGGGAGCTACGATAGATGTGGTGGTAACCGATCAGGGTATAGCGGTGAATCCCAGGCGGCCGGAGATCAGGGAGCGGCTTATCAAGGCCGGGTTGCCGGTGTTCGATATCGAGCGCCTGGAGGCGCGCGCCGAACGCATAGTCGGAACTCCTGCCCCGATTCAATATCATGAACGGATAGTCGGGGTGGTAATGTACCGCGACAATACGATAATTGATGTGATACGCCAGGTAAAGGATGTAGATGTTTAACGAGTTGTATGCAGCCGCTTCGGTTCCGCCGTTGCGGCTGCAACAGTATAATAGCCTTTTGGAGAGTTGCGGCCTTAAAAACGAGAACGATGCGGATTATACCGCGCTTCTGTACGAGGGCGACAAGCTTCTGGCGTGCGGCTCGCTCAAGGGCGGAGTTTTAAAGCAGATTGCGGTCGACAAGGATGCGGAGGGGACGGGAGCCTGCGCTTCCATCGTTTCCAACCTGGTTACCGAAGCGTACCGGCGCGGAATCAGCCATCTGTTTTTGTATACCAAGCCACAGCATGAGCGCCTGTTCGCCTCGCTTTCGTTCTTTCCGATAATCAAGACCCCATCGGTGCTGATGATGGAAAACAGAAAAAACGGCCTGAAGTCCTTTATCGACGGCGTGCCGAAACATGAGGGGAACAACGGGAGCGTCGTTTGCCATTGCAATCCGATGACGCTGGGGCATCTGCATCTGATCCGCCATGCCGCGGCAAACTGCGATCAACTCTATGTGTTCGTCGTGTCGGAGGACGAGGCAATGTTTCCTTTTGCGGACAGGCTGGAGCTGGTCAAAAGATGCACGTCGGAGATAAAGAATCTAACCGTTTTGGGAAGCGGGAGCTATATAATTTCAAGAGCGACCTTTCCGGCATATTTTTTGAAGGAAAACGCCGATATTCCGCGGGTTTGGGCGGAGCTGGATTTGCTGTTGTTTGCTCAAAAAATCGCGCCGCCGCTCGGGATAAGGACGCGCTTTGTCGGGGAAGAACCGTTTTGCGAGGTAACGCGGGCATACAACGAGCGGATGGCGGAGCTTTTGCCGCAAAACGGGATTGCCGTGGATAAGATTGAAAGATTGGATCAAATAAGCGCAACCAAGGTTCGCGAACTGCTGAAAGCGGGTAAGGTTGGGGAGATTGAGCCCCTGCTCCCCGGCCATGTATATGCCTATTGTAAGAATCGGTTTAAATGATATACTCGACGCCCGCGAGCGGCGGGTGGAGCGCAGACGGAAACTGCTCGAACGCTTTAATCTTCCGCTGATCTGCTTTACGATGAATATTGCGGGCGAGGTAAAAAACGACCCGCTCATCCGGCTTGCTTTCCAATTCGGGCTGGGGGAGCTGAAAGCGCATCAGCCGGTTTATCTAAAGACCTATGATGAGCCGACGGGATTGGAGGCTTATCTCGTATTTCAAACCGAAACGAGCCGTCAAAAGGAGATTGCGGAGGGGATAGAGGAGGGGCTTCCGATAGGCAGGCTCTTTGATATGGACGTCTTTTCGCCGGAGGGGGAGAAGGTCGAAAGAATCAGCCCGCGAACCTGCATCATCTGCGGAGAGCCGGCGGCGGCTTGCGCGAGAAGCCGCGCTCATGGGCTGGAGGCGGTGCAAAATAAGACCCAAAAAATCTTGGAGGACTTTGCCACAGACTTCCTTGCCAACGCCGTAGTTGAGGCGCTTAAGGCGGAGGTCAGGGTAACGCCTAAGCCGGGGCTGGTGGACGAAAACAACAATGGAGCGCACGACGATTTGAGCATGGAGCTGTTTGACGAGAGCGCAAACTGTCTAAGGCCCTATTTTAGCGAGGCGGTCAGGCTGGGTTTGAAGGAGACCGCCGCTCCCAAGGCGCTTTTGGAGACGGGCAGGAGGGCGGAGGAGGCGATGCTTGCCGTAACGGGCGGGGTGAATACGCATAAGGGAGCTAATTATTCGTTCCTGCTTCTGCTGTTCGCCATCGGCTGTGCGCTAAGGGACGGACAGAGCGATCCCTTCCAAACCGTTTCCGAGGTTGCCTGCGCCATCGAAAAGCCGCTCGGAACGCACGGAGCTTTGGTATTTGCCCGTTACGGCGAAAAGGGGGTTGTCGGGGAGGCGCGATGCGGACTGCCGAATGCTAAATGGGCAGGTGAGCTTTTAAAAACGTTGCCGCCGGAGCTGGTTTTGCTCCATCTTATTTCCAAAACGCGGGATACCAATGTGCTGTACCGCGGGGGGATGGAGGCGCAAACGTGGTTGCAAAGCGAGGCGCGCCGGATAATCGAGCTGAGGGACGGGACGCAGACGAAAGCCATCGTCGAGTTAGACAGGGCGTGCATAAGTCGCGGCATAAGCCCCGGCGGCTGTGCGGATTTGCTCGCTTTGGGCTTGTTTTTAGACATTATTCGCGATTTTACCACCTTTTTGTAACAACTAATACGCAAGTCCCTGCTAAAATGCAAGAAAAAGCAGGGAGGGTTTTGTGAGATACTTTGAAAACGCGGTGGTCATGCTTCCTATTGCGGCGTTTCTTGCCGCAATAGGTTATCTGCCGTTTTTGATTAAGCTGCACCGTGCCGGGCAAACAAAGCCCATAAAGCATATCGCAAACTATACGCTTACCGGGTATGCGCTGATGCTCGCCTGGGTGGTATTCCTGTGGGCTCCTACATTCGAGACCATCGACTGGGAGCATCGAATCAATCTAACCCCCTTTTCCGAATTGATTTACGCCTACGAATGCGACGGCGGAGCGTGGAGTTCGCAGGTGATGTGGAACGTGTTTTTGTTCATTCCGCTCGGATTTCTGCTTCCCTGCGTTTTTCAACGTTTCCGGAGCGGAGCGTGGAAAACGATATTGTTCTGCCTCGGGCTTACAATATGCATCGAGACGGTACAGCTTCTGATCGGGCGCACCGCCGATGTGGACGACGTCCTCGCGAATCTGGTGGGCGGGGTGATGGGGCACGCGGTTCACGTTATCCTGTGCCGCTGGTTTCAAAAGACCGAGTGGACTAAGAGCGTCCTTTCGCCTCCCCCGACAAAGTTGCGCCTTGCTCTGGCGTATACGGCGGCTGGCTTGACGCTGGGACTGCCCACGGTTGGCGATATCATACTCAAGCTGGTTCAGTAGCCGGAATGAAATATTTCGCTACGCTCAATATGAAATATCTCACTCCGTTCGATATGAAATACCTCTCTCCGCTCGGTATGAAATAAAATTTGCCCTTATGTGCCACAGCACATTTCATATTTGC